>JAAYLH010000105.1 GCA_012521995.1 Bacteroidales bacterium
AAATGATTCACTTGGTTTTAAATTTTCTTTAATGAAGATTTTTAAATAGTCATCATGTACCTGAGATGCAAAAAAAAATTCATTGAGGTTTACCTCTTGAATTTGTTCGTTACGAACTAATGAGGCATCTTTGTTACAAGAAAATGGCAAGAATAAACTAATCGCCAAAAAAATACCAATGCAAAATTTTTGGGTTTTTTTCTTAGCTTAAATAGTTTATGGTTTGACATAACAAATATATAAAAGTTCATTTTAATCCAAATAATTTTTAATTGATTTTTTGAAAAATAATCACTAAATTAAAAAATTGTTTAATGTTGATTTTACGAATCATCGATACCAATCCCCCAAATAGTTCTGGTGCCGGAGTAAATTTAATTTATCCTCCAAAACCGGTCGGGATTTTCAAGAAGGCTTTGCAACAAGAGGTTGTTGAAAAAATGTATTTTACAAAAGCTTACCAAGTTTGAAAAAGCCTATTTTCTTTTGAGCCTCTTCTTTATTACCGCCGTAAATAAGTAGGCTATCATTGCGTAGTATATCTGGATCGGTGGTGGTAAGGTCCCCTTTTTTTGGACATCAAGCAATTCAGAAACGTTTCTTTGCGGCATAAATGGTGACCCCAACCCCGTCCGCAATTCGCTGAATATTTCCTTGCCCGATACCTTTCAGGATTGCCACACCATAAGCCTGTTCGACCTGAGCGGCAGGCTGTGTTTACAGGGAGTGCATTGCGGTAATGAGTGCAGGTTGGATGTAAAGGAATTTAAGCCGGGGTTTTATTTCTTGCAATTAATAAACCAAAAGGGTGTATCAGGGCATAAGTTTCTGATAAAATAATCTCTTGTTGAAAAACCGATAAATAGGGTGTTTGCTTAACACAAAAAAAACAGGAACAAGTCAATGCCTGTTCCTGCTATTTTTGAATCATTAATACCCAAAAAGGTCTGCTTATTTTTGGGCTTCCATCGAGAACTTCCTTCCCGTATTAAGGGCGTTTAGATTGAGCGTTACCAGTTCTTCCCCCTTTCTTCCAAACAAAGTGCGGATGGCGTTTTCCAGCTTTTCGAAATCAATGTTGATGAACGGGCTTGCTGCGCCCAGCACCACCATATTGGCTGCCTTTACGCTGCCCAACTCAGAGGCCACGCTGTCGGCATCCAGTGCAATATGGTTGGGCAGGGCCTTGATCTCGGCCATCAGCTTTTCTTCATCAGGGTAATTGGAGATGTTAATGAATGGCTTGGTGTTGGTAATAAGCCAGCCGTCCTTTTTCAAATAAGGCAGGTAACGCAGGCTTTCCATCGGTTCAACTGAAATGATCAGGTCGGCCTGTCCTTTGGGAATGAGATCGGAAGCAATTTCCTGGTCCGACAGCCTCATGTGCGACTGTACATCGCCGCCCCGTTGGCTCATCCCGTGGACCTCAGCCTGTTTGAGGTGCAGACCCGCTTCCACTGCAGCGTATCCAATGGTGGCGGCAATGGATAAGATGCCTTGCCCGCCCACACCGGCTAAAATGATATCGATTTTCATAATGCTGTGCTTTTCTGTTTTTGAATTATTTTCCTGCGGCTTTAGCTTTTTCCTTAAATTTCTCGCGCATACGTTTGTTAAGGGTTTGCACGCATTCACGACGGGGGATGATGACCGACACCCCGTTGTATTCCATTTCTTCCCTGAGCACCTTCACGTTCTCTTCGTGGTTCCTGCGCAAAGGTTTGATTACGCGGATGTGGTCCTCCTCAACGCCAAGGCCTTTACAGATCTGTTCGATCTTGCCCAGGGCGGCCGAGGGCTGTCCTCCAGTCATCCCGGTGGTGGCGTTATCGAGGATGATTACCGTAATGTTGGATTTACTGTTTACGGCATCGAGCAATCCTGTCATGCCCGAGTGGGTGAAGGTGCTGTCGCCAATGACAGCCACGGCAGGCACCAGGCCTGCGTCGGCGGCACCTTTGGCCATGGTGATGGAAGCGCCCATATCCACGCACGAATTGATCGACTCGTAAGGTGGGGTGGCACTGAGGGTATAACAGCCAATATCGGAGAATACCCTTCCTTTTCCGTAAGTTTCGATGACTTCATTGAGGCCAATGAAGCTGTCGATATGGGGGCAGCCTGCACAGAATGATGGGGGGCGGGCTGCCACCAGCGAGGGTATTTCAAGGGTTCCTTCCTGTGGCATCCCCAGGGCGGCGCCCACAATGTTGGGGTTCAGCTCGCCGGTGCGCGGCAGCGTCCCGTCAAGCCTTCCCTTAATGGGTTTGCTCAGGTTGAGTAATCCCCTGATCATTTCTTCGACAATGGGATAGCCTTCTTCCAGGATCATCAGGCTGTCGCACTCTTCATATATTTTTCGGATGTGCTTTTCGGGCAGGGGATACTGGGCAACCTTCACAACGGGATAGGGCACTTTGCGGTCGGGATAATTCTCCATCAGGTAATTATATGCAAGGCCGCAGGCGATGATGCCCATCTTATGGTCCTTGCCGGAGATATAGGTGTTGAAAGCTGACTGTTCCGACTCTTCAACAAAGCGGGGCTGGTTGTCGACCAGCGCCTGGTACTGCTTGCGGGCAATGCCTGGCAGCAGCACAAACTGGCGGAGGTTACCGGGCAGGCCCAGCTTGTTCTGCTCACGGGCTGGCTTTCTGGCTACTGCCGATCGCGAATGTGCCAACCGGGTGGTGATGCGGATCATCACAGGAACCTGAAACTTTTCTGAAAGGTCGAAGCCATAATGCACCATATCATAAGCCTCTTGCTGATTGGAAGGCTCGAGGATTGGGATCATTGCAAACTTCCCGTAAAAACGCGAGTCTTGCTCGTTTTGCGAGGAGTGCATCGAAGGGTCGTCGGCCACCAGAAAGATAATACCCCCGTTGGCCCCCGTGATGGAAGAGTTTACAAAAGCATCGGCAGCCACGTTCAGGCCCACGTGTTTCATGCAGGTCATCGCCCGTTTTCCGGTATATGATACCCCCAGGGCGCTCTCCGCGGCAGTTTTCTCGTTGGCACACCAACTGGCCACAATGCCTTTCTCACGGGCTTCACGCGAGGCCAGCACATACTCATTGATCTCAGTGGAGGGCGTCCCGGGATAGGCATACATGCCCGACATGCCCGCATCAATGGCTGCCTGCGCAATGGCCTCATCACCCAGTAACGACATTTTTTGCATATCTTATATGAATTTTTTGTTTTTGGATTAATTTTTGTACTGACGCAAAACTAAGGAAAAATTCAGACCTGTCCTGAAAACTTTGGAAAATTGGCAAAACAATTCTAAAATTAAGGAGTTTACTTAAAATAGAAGTGCCCTCATTTTTGTACCTTTCAAGAGGAAATTTTACACTTTTTATGAATTTTCTGGCCCACATATACCTGTCAGGCGAAAATGAAGATATCCTTCTGGGGAATTTTATAGCCGATATGGTTAAGGGGCGCCAAATCGACAATTTCCACCAGGGCATTGTGGATGGGATTATGCTGCACCGCAAAATTGATACCTTTACCGATACCCATCCCATTGTTGACCAGAGCAAAAATAGGCTGCGCAACAAATACCGTCTCTATTCCGGGGTGGTGGTCGATATGTTTTACGATCACTTCCTGGCCAGGTACTGGAGCGATTTCTCGCGTTACTCCCTCACCCGCTTCGTTAAAGAAGCCTATCACATCTTGCTCAAAAACTACTTCCTCTTGCCCGTAAGGGCCAAGAATATGCTGCCCTATATGGTCTCATCAAACTGGCTGGTGGGTTATGCCAGCCTCGATACCCTCGAGCAACTCTTCGAAGCTATGGCCAGGCGTACCCCCTTTAAGTCGGGGATGGAAAATGCCGTAGAGGATCTGAAGTTAGATTATGATGTCTTCGAAAATGAGTTCAGGACTTTTTTCCCTGAACTTGTTGCCTATGTTGAAATGCAGGGGATTTCGCACAAGCATCACCACAACGGCCGCTGATCAGTACCACGACCCGGGCAGCAGATAATCCTGCACATAATCAGCAATGGCCTCCTCAAGCGCATAAAAAGGAAGATTATATCCTGCCTGCCTGAGCTTGTCCATTTTTGCCTCTGTGAAATATTGGTACTTATCGCGGATGTCTTCAGGGGTGTCCACAAAGTGGACGTCGGCTTCTTTGCCCATGGCCTCGAAAGTGGCACGGCTGAGGTCGAGGAAAGTCCTGGCATTGCCTGTGCCGAGGTTGAAAATGCCCGGATAGTCCTTATGCAGCATGAAATAAAACAAGACATTGACCACATCCTTCACATAAATAAAGTCGCGTTTCTGTTCTCCATCCTTGAAGTCGGGATGATGTGAGCGGAAAAGATCCATTTTTCCGCTTTCCTTTATTTTGTTAAAAGTATGGTATACCACAGAGGCCATCCTTCCCTTATGGTATTCGTTGGGGCCGAAGACATTGAAAAACTTGAAACCTGCCCAGAAGTAAGGCTTCTCTTTCTGCTGCAGGACCCAGCGGTCGAATTCATTCTTACTTTCCCCGTAAGGGTTCAGAGGCTTTAACTTCGCTATCAAGGCGTGGTCATCGTCGTAACCCAGTTTACCTGCCCCATAAGTTGCGGCCGAAGATGCATATATCATGGGCAGGTCGTAGCGGGCACAGGCAGTCCAAAGTTGTTTTGAATAGTTCAGGTTCAGCTTGTCGAAGATGGCTTTGCGCATTTCGGTGGTGTCGGTACGGGCCCCCAGGTGAAAGACAAAGTTCACCTGTCGGTGATGGTCGCGCAGCCATTCAAGAAATACCTCACGGTCTACCTTGTGTCTGAATACCTTGTTTTTGAGGTTCAGGTTCTTGACGGGATTGGTAAAATCGTCCACGAGTACAATGTCGGTGTATCCCTTGTTGTTCAGCTTGTTAACCAGGCAGCTCCCGATGAAGCCTGCCGCTCCGGTTACGATGATCATGCTTGCTAAGAATTAGGGTTTATCCTGTTTCAGTTCTTTTTTCAGGTCGAGCAAAAAGTCGCGGATCTTGTCGAGCGACTTCACGATCTCGAAGTCGCGCTGCACATCCTGCGGGTTGTCCCTGAGCTTCTCACGGGCGCCCTGAAGCGTATAGCCCCGCTCTTTCACCAGGTTATAGATCAGATGAAAATTGTCCACGTCCTTTGGCGTAAAGTAACGGTTCCCTTTTTTATTACGGTAGGGTTGTATGATATCGAATTCTTTCTCCCAGAAGCGGATCAGCGAGGTGTTGACCTTAAACATTCGTGCTACCTCGCCAATGGAGTAATACATCCTTTCAGGCCTATGTTCGGGTTTTTGCATAGAAGCTGCTTTGCTGCTGTAAAATTAAACGAAAATCGTTAATGGATCAAAAATGAAAGGTTAAACCGGGCCCGGTTGACCGGTCTCCTGCTTTTTTTTTGAAAAATCTTTTTCAACACTCATTTTTGAACAATTTATGAACCTTTTGCAGCAGGAATCTTATTCATATATAAAACGAAAATTAAACGAATCTGACACGTAATTAAGACGTAGTTCAGACGTACGTCATACGTCTTAACTACGTCTTAACTACGTTTTAACTACGTCTTAACTACGTCTGAACTGCAAGCTTGAACCTTATCAAAAAGGGTTATGTGAATAAGGCGGTTTGAGGCAACTGAAAAGAGCGTTCTTTTGGGCCATTGCTCCTTTGTGCTTCAGGGCGGGGGAGCTTTACGGGTTGGTTTTCCTGATGCCTCCTTTAGGGGAAAAGGAAGGGATGGCCGGATGCAGTGGATAGAGGGGTCATTAAAAAACAAGCCCCGCCTGATGGACGGGGCTTGTAGAAGATGCTGTATGTTAAGGGCCTAAGAGAGTGACTGGTTTACCCTTGAAGCCAGTTCAAAGATGATGTCGAATTCTTCAGGCGAGAGGTCGTTGTAGAAGTAATTGACGGGGTTCACCTTTTTGCCATTGCGGATCACCTCATAATGCAGGTGGGGTCCGCTGGAGAGGCCGGTATTGCCAACCAGGCCGATGACTTCGCCGCGTTTTATTGTTTGGCCGACGCGGACTTTTACCTGGCTCATGTGTGCGTAAATGGTTGTATACCCATAGCCGTGGTCCACTTCCACCATCAGGCCGTAGCCCGAGTTGTCGCGCTGGGCGCGCTTCACCACGCCATTGCCAGTAGCGTAGATGGGTGTGCCTGTGGGCGCGGTAAAGTCGACTCCTGTGTGCATGCGAAGCGATTTGTAAATGGGATGGATTCGGAAGCCAAAACCTGATACCAGGCGCTCTGTTCCCTTGGCGATGGGGATGATGGCGGGTATGGAGGCCAGCATGTCGGCCTTGTTTTTGGCCATTTCGAAGACCTCATCGTAAGAACGCGACTGCACGTAAAGCTGACGCGACATAAGGTCGATGCGTTGCATGGTGGAGGAGATCAGTTGGCTGTTGTCAAAACCTTCCAGGTGGCTGTAGCGGTCGGAGCCTCCGAATGCGGCCTCCCTAACGGTACGCGGGATGGGGTCTGCCTCAAAAATGACGCGGTAGATGTGATCGTCGCGCTCCTGGATATCGCCCATGACGGCGTTCAGGATGTCCAAACGGTCGTTGATGATCTGGTACTGGGTCTTGTATTGCTCAATTTCGCGGCGAAGCCTTTTCTCCTTGGGTGAATCAAAGACAGTGTACCCAATGCTGAGCACTATGACCGAGAAGACCATCCCCGCAAAAACAATCCTTAAAAATACCTTTAACTTATCCCAGAAAGTCTCATGAACCTTTTCAACGGCAAGGGACTTGGTGTTGAATTGATACTTGACTTTTTTACTCATAAGTTGAGGAATTTGTATCTGAAGGAGATTCTATAATTTGCAGGTTTTTATTTTGCTTATCTGAAAGAAGCAACGTTGCCTTTGAAAGGATGTTGCAAAACTAAGGAAAAATAAATTAATTTTGCGTTTTAGCAATCAAAAAAATATATAAAAAATTCTTTAAAACAGGCTCATTATCAATGAACTCCATACAGATCCGTCAGGCCTTCCTGGATTTCTTTTTGTCGAAGCAGCATTTTATCGCAAATTCGGCGCCCATGGTCATTAAAAATGACCCTACTTTGATGTTTACCAATGCAGGGATGAATCAATTCAAGGATATTTTTCTTGGAAATTCCCCGGCAACACATTTGCGTGTGGCCAATTCACAGAAGTGCCTGAGGGTTTCGGGCAAGCACAATGATCTGGAGGAAGTGGGGCACGACACTTACCACCACACCATGTTTGAGATGCTTGGCAACTGGAGCTTTGGCGATTACTTCAAGAAGGAAGCCATTGCATGGGCATGGGAGTTGCTGACGGATGTTTTTGGACTGGAGAAGGATCGACTTTATGCCACTGTTTTTGGCGGGGATCCTGCCGATGGCCTGGATCCTGATCGTGAGGCCTTTGATTTCTGGAAAGAGATCGCGCCCGAAAGCCATATCCTTTTCGGATCGAAAAAGGATAATTTCTGGGAAATGGGCGATACAGGTCCTTGCGGCCCTTGTTCTGAGATTCATATTGACCTGCGTGATGATGCAGAACGCAAGGCTATTGAGGGAAGTGAGCTGGTCAACAAGGACCACCCCCTAGTGGTTGAGATATGGAATCTGGTGTTCATACAGTTCAACCGCATGAATAATGGCGAGTTGAAGGGCCTCCCCGCCAAGCACGTGGATACGGGTATGGGCTTTGAGCGCCTGTGCATGGCCTTACAGGGAAAGAAGTCGAATTACGATACCGATGTGTTTCAGCCTTATATTTTGAAACTGGCCGAGATGGCAGGTATTCCATACGGAAAAGGCAAGATGAGCGATGTCGCCATGCGGGTGGTTGCCGATCACCTGAGGGCAGTTGCCTTTGCCATTGCTGATGGCGAGCTTCCCTCAAACAACAAGGCTGGCTATGTCATCCGAAGGATCCTCAGGCGGGCTATCCGCTACGGCTACACTTTTCTTGAGTTTCGTGAGCCTTTCGTACACCATCTGGTGCCTGTGTTGGTGGAGCATATGGGAAAAGCATTTCCTGAAATCAAGGCCCAGCAGGAACTTATCACGCGTGTGATTGCAGAAGAAGAAAACACTTTCCTGAGGACCCTTTCGGTGGGGATCACCAAATTTGAAGCCTACCTTTCAGCGCATCCTGAAAAAAAGATCATTGACGGGCAGTTTGCCTTTGAGTTGTTCGACACCTATGGTTTTCCCATTGACCTGACCCGCCTGATGGCCCGTGAACACGGCTGGGAAGTGGACATGGAGGGTTTCGGGAAAGGGATGGATGTCCAGAAGAGCCGCAGCCGTGCCGCCGCGACCATTGAGACGGGAGACTGGATTGAGCTTAAGCCCGTATCGGGAGAAACCGTTTTCCTGGGCTACGATACTCTGGAAGCGGAAGTGCAGCTGGTGAAGTACCGCCAGGTCAGCAGCAAGGGACGGACGTTCTTTCAGCTTGTGTTTGACCAGACCCCGTTTTATGCTGAATCGGGCGGTCAGGTTGGCGATCGCGGCCTGCTTGAAGCCGGGGGAGTGCACATTACCATTGTGGATACGCAGAAAGAAAATAATCTGGTGGTCCATATTGCCGAAAGCCTTCCTGAAGACCTGCCCGAGCGCCTGATGGCCAGTGTGGATGGGAAGAAACGGCAGCAGACTGCCAATAATCATACTGCCACTCACCTGCTGCACGCAGCCCTTAGAGAGGTGCTTGGAAGCCACGTCCAGCAGAAGGGATCGTTGGTGAATGAGGAGCGCCTGCGTTTTGACTTCTCGCATTTTTCAAAGATGAGCCAGGAAGAGATCGGGCGGGTGGAAGAGATCGTAAATGCCAGGATCCGCGAGAATATTTTCAGGGAAGAACACCGGGAGATGGATATGGCTGAAGCCCAACAAATGGGAGCAATGGCTCTGTTTGGCGAAAAATACGGAGAGAAGGTGAGGGTCATTTCCTTTAACAAGGACTTTTCCACCGAATTATGCGGGGGTACCCACGTTCATTCAACCGGCCAGATTGGCCTGTTCCGCATCGTTTCGGAGGGTGCCATAGCCGCCGGCATCCGCCGGGTGGAAGCCATCACGGGCGAAGCTGCCGAGCATTATGTCAACCAGAAACTTGGCGAACTCGACGCGCTGAAAGCCTTGCTGAAGAACCCCAAAGACCCCATTCACGCTCTTGAGCAATTGCTCGGGGAGAATGAGACCTTGCGGAAAAAGATCGAAGCCCTGCAGAAGGACCAGGCAGGACAAATGGTTGAGGAGGTTGTAGCCAGGGCAGAAAAAATCGGCGAGGTGAATTTCATTGCCCATAAGCTGGAACTGGACGCCAAAATGGCTAAGGATCTGGCTTATGCCATCAAGGATAAGATTGATCACCTATTCCTGGTGCTGGGATACGTCAGCGAAGGAAAACCAGGGATCGTGGTAATGATCTCTGAGGAATTGACGAAGAGCCAGGGTCTGCACGCCGGCAACATAGTGCGTCAGCTGGCCGCCCACATCCAGGGCGGAGGCGGGGGACAGCCCTTCTTTGCCACGGCGGGCGGCAAGAACCCCGGCGGCCTGGACCAGGTATTGGCTGAGGCCAGAAAACTCCTGGGGTAATCCTTGGTTTTCCCTTTTAATTTTCAAACCGGCCGCACAAGGCCTGGAAAGGACAATACTTGCAGTTGTCCTCATTTTCCGTTTGGGAAAAAGCTTCCGTGGGGTCCAGAATCCTTTGAACCAGGGATTCCAGCCGTGACTGGAAAGCTTCTTCAGGATCGGTTCCTTCCGCAAGGATTCTGGGATCCACTTCTGACCGGAGGAATCCTGACTTCAGATTGCGCAAGGAGAAGATGCCTGATTCAACAGAATCAGCCTCTGGGTGAGCCTGTTTATAAAGCCAGGCATAGGCCTGTACCTGGAAGGCTTTTTCATATTTGGTATCCTCGGTCAGGGCATCAAAATCCTTGATCTTCAACTCATAGGGCTGGACTTTCCCCGTTTTGTAATCCACCACCCGCACGGTGTCACCCAGTTTGTCCAGGCGGTCGGTTTTGCCTTTAATATTCACGGTAATAGGTGCTCCGTTCACGTTTACAGTTAGGGTACCCGTAAGGATTACTTCGTTCCCCAGCAAGGTCAAATAGCGTCCATGCTGAATGTCCTTTTCAATGATGGCGGCTTCGGTTTTCAGGAAGTTTTCGATATGCCTTTTGGCGAGGCTGAACAGTAAAAGATTTTTTCCGCTGGTGATCTCCCCTTCAGGGTAGTATTCGCGAAAGCGGCGGATGGTCAGGGGTTCGACCTGGTCGCGCATGGCCGACAAATGCCTGGGATGGAGCACTTGGCCGATGAAGGGGTTGTACAGGTCTTCCAGTACGCCGTGGACGACATTCCCAAGGGTGCTGGCGTCGATGGTCTCTTCAACCTCTTCCACTTCCCTGAGGCGGGCTACCTTTTCGAGGTAGAACTTCAGGGAGCATCGGATGAAAGTGTTTAGCGAAGAGGGAGAGAGCCCGTTGGATGCCATCTGGCTCAGTCGCTCGATGATCTCGGGTGTTTTCGGAATGTTGATCTCCTGGGCTCCCGTCTTAATAGAGGGGCTGAGGCTGATCAGCTGGTTGTGGATATGGATCTTGGGATTGAACTTTGGAAGCTCGTGTTCCAGTTGGGTAATGAAGCGGCTTTTCTCGCTGCTCCCCATCCCATCCGACTCGGTGTCGTGGATCAGGTATATCTTCTGGGCCCGCTGCAGCAAACGGTAGAAATGATAGGCATACACCGAGTCCTTGTCGGAATGCACCTGCAGGCCGTATTTTCGTCTGACCTCATAAGGGATAAAGGAATTGTTTGATTTTCCCTTGGGCAAAACATCTTCGTTTGCCGACAAGAGGATGATATTCTTGAAGTCGAGGTTTCGGGTTTCGAGCATCCCCATCACCTGCAATCCTTCGACGGGTTCGCCCGAAAAGGCCATACGGGTCTCCAATGCCGAAAGCCTTATGATCTGCCATAAGGTGCGGGTGTTGTTAACTGATTCGCCGTTTGTCAGAATGGTTTCAAGGCGTGCGAAGATCTTACCGAAATAATACAGGGCCTCAAAATCCATGAAGAACGGACTTTGCTGAAGGCTGCCGAAGGCCTCGCCTGCCTTGTTGCGGAAAGCCTTTTCAAGCCGGTCGCTGAGGCTGCGCAAGGTGGGAATGATGCCGTTGAAGCCCTCTGTCCAGTCCTGAGAGAGGAAATGAAAGGCTTCCTGAAATCCCTCGTCAACTCCAACGAGCCCGGTAAGCTCCTCAAAGCTGTAGAACACCTTGTTTGAGAAGCTGATCCTTTGAAACAACTGATCCAGCCTGGTCTGGCCCTGGCGGGTATCCCAAAGGAGGGCTGTGCAGGTGTTGGAAAAGAATCGGAGCAGGTCCTTGTAGTAGAATGATGGGGTTTTTCCCTGTGCGTGTGCATTCAGCCTGTCAGCCGTAAGGTAGAGCTGGAACAGGGCTTCAAAAAACCCGTAAAGATTGGTCTTTACCAGGGGGTAGCCCATGGTGATGTTTATGGCGCTGGCCTTTTCGGGCAGAGCATTCAGCACGGGCACCAATAGATTTTCATTGGCCAGCACCACAGCCGTTTGTTCATTCATGGCCAGGTCTGAATCTTGTTCAAGGATATTCCCGGCCAGTTGTGCCTGGTTGACCTGGCGCGCGATGCCCATCACCCTGATTTCCTTGGCTGAGGTAAAAAAGGAAGGCTTTTCCTTGTCGAGGGGAATGTCCCATTTTTTTCTGTATTTCCTTATGAAAAAGCCTGCTTCATGGCTTGGGTTTCCTTCATAATACGGGTCGGAGTCGCTCAGTATCTCGGCCATGCCGGCCTTTGCCAGGCTGTTGATAATAATTTCCTCGGCATGATTGAGGGCATTGAAGCCTGCGAAAATAACCTTTTCCCAGGGCAGGATGCCGGGATTTTCGTTAAGCCGGTTTGCGGCCTTCCTGTATGACATTCCCTGGTAGGCTAGGTTTTGCTTGTCGAGGAAAGCAGTCAGGGCTTTGTGGTAAGTGTTAAATTTCTTAAAGAATGAAAGGTAATTCTTTTGAAAAGCATTCAATTCTTCCCCGTCAGGGTTCCAGGTTTCGATGTATTTAATATCCTGGAGGTATTCGAATAGGAGTTCTGGTTTTTCGAGTGTCGAATCGATCTCATCAAAGTCTCTGAGCAAAACGCTGCCCCAGCGCAGGAAGTCTTCTACGGGGTCGGCCTTATTCCCCTCGATGTTGCGGTACACGCCATAGAAGTGAAACATCAGGCTGAGGTTGTCAACCACCTGGTAGCCACTGATGCGGTTCACGAAGTCTTCGATGCTCAGGAAAGAGGGAGACCATGTAGGTTTTGTGACTTTTCTGGAGATGTGTTTGCGCAGGAAAAGCCCTGCCCTGCGGTTGGGGGTAACGAGGCAAATCTCCCCGCTGCGGTCAGTATATTGCTCCAGTATATGAACGGCTATTTCTTCAAGGAAAGGCTGCATGGGCATACGGAATGTTTCAAATAAAGATGGGAATTTACGCAGTTTTCCCGAAACATTTCCCGAAAAGGGGAAGAAATATTTTCCGAAAGGGATCAAAAAAGGCCGGGGTGACTTGTCAGCAGATGCCTTGCGTGATCCAGTTTTTTTGGGGTGCCGATATCGGCCCAGAAGTCTGGGTCATGTTCAAAGGAATGGATGTGATAGTTCTTTGCCAGCCTGAGGTATACCCCGTTGATGGAGAACGCCCCCTGTTCGGTGATCAGGTCAAACAATTCGGGCTGGATGATGTGAATGCCGCTGAATGCCAATTGTTCCAAATCCTCTCTGGGGCGCTCATCGCAAAGGATGAGCTCATTGGATTCAGTGTTCTCCCATCCTGAAAGGCTGCCCTTTTTCCAGAGAAAATAGCGTGCAGTGCTCCTGCGCGTAACGGCCAAGGTTGCAAGGGCTCTTGTCAAGCGGTGGTGGCTGAGCATAGCCCGGATATCAATATTGGAAAGCACGTCAACATTGTGAAGGACGATGGGCTCATCCCCCTCGAGCCATTCCCTGGCCTTAACCAACCCCCCTCCTGTATCGAGTAACTTGCTGGTCTCATCCGAAATGAAAAACCTTGCGCCGGGATAATCCATATGGTAAATGAACCGGCGCATCTGTTCGGGATGGTGGTGAATGTTAATCACGATGTCGCGGGCTCCTGCACGGATCAGCTTTTCCGCAACCCGCTGAAGCATGGTCTTGCCCCCGATTTCCACAAGGGCTTTGGGGGTATGCTCACTAATGGGATGCAGACGCTTTGCGATCCCTGCAGCGAAAATCATGGCTTTCATTACAAGGCCTCTTAAATCATCCTAAACAATCATACTTCACCGGGCTTGCAAAGATGCTTTTCCATGGCAGCGGTAAGGCCGCACTTCCTGCAACTATATTTTTTCTTTTTTGGTTTCTCTACATTGCCCTTGCAGCGCTTCTTTTTCCCCATGGATTGACGGAATAGGATTTGACTTTTATGAATGATGAATAAAGTTAACAATAATTCTGCTAAATATTCAAACAGATTTCATGCTAATAACAGGAATTGTATGAAGGTTAAACTTTGCTATTAAGGCCTTGACGACATTAGTGTTCCTTTGGCCAGTTGTGGGCTTCTTGGTGTTTCAGGTCGATCTTCACCTCAAATTCTTTTCCCAGGTGTTTGGCAAGCTTTTCCGCGCAGTACACGGATCTGTGTTGCCCGCCAGTGCAGCCAAAGCTGATCATCAGGTTAGAGAAACCCCGCTCAATATAGTTTTTAACGGCGTTTTGAGTGATATTCCTGACGCTGCCCAGGAAATCAATCACGCTGTCTTCCTTTTGCAGATATTCGATGACTGGTTGGTCGAGCCCTGTATGTTCCATAAACTTGCGCTCTCTTCCAGGATTTGGCAGGGCGCGGCAGTCAAAGACAAATCCTCCGCCGTTGCCCCATTCATCCGCGGGAATCCCGTTCTTGTAAGAGAAACTGCGGATGTGAAGGGTTAGGCCTTTTGGGGGCTGGGGAAGGATATCGGAAGGGGCTGTATGGGCCATTTTTTCGATCAGGCTGCTCAGGTGTGGCGTGATCTTTGGCAGGTAATCCATCTCGGCAAGCCATCGCAGGTTTTTCAGGGCATAGGGCACGCTTTGCAGGAAAAGGGCTTTTTTCTCGACCCCGCCCCTGAAACCATAGCTTCCCAGTGCCTGCAGGATACGCATCACGGCGAAGTCGTAAAAGTTTTCCTTGAAAAGCCCTTCGTCGATGGGAACCCATTTCTGCAGGCTTTCAATATAATAATTAAGCAGCACCTGGCGCTGTTCGAAGGGGATGTTGGCTTTGGCATCGAATAACAGGGAGGCCACGTCGTATTGCAGTGCCCCCTGTCGTCCGCCTTGGTAGTCAATGAAGTAAGGCTCTTGGTCCACGATCATGATATTCCTCGACTGGAAGTCACGATAAAGGAAGAAATCGGAAGGCACATTGACCAGGTGCTGGGTGAAGCGTTCAAAATCATCCTCCAGTTTCTGCTCATCAAAGCCGATTCCACTGATCTTCAGAAAGTAATATTTAAAATAGTTGAGGTCCCACATCATCGAGTGCCTGTCAAAAGCGTGCCTGGGGTAGCAAATGTTAAAGTCCAGGTCTTGCTTCCCCTTCACCTGGAATGCGGGGAGCCAGTCCAGGGTCTTGCGGTACAGGTTCATGGTTTGGGTATTGAAAGTTTTCACCGCAGGGTCATGGGGCAAGAGGGAGAACAAGGTGGTATCGCCCAGGTCAGAGACCAGGTAGCAAAGGCCGTCGGCATCGCGGGCATAGACCTTCGGAACAGGTAATCCCAGGGCGAGGAAGTGCTCACTCAGGGTAAGAAAGGCATTGTTCTCGCGGATATCAGGATTAAAGGCTCCGATGCAGGTCTTGTCCTGGTAGAAAATACGAAAGTACTTCCTGTTGGAGCCGGAAGGAGCCAACGGAGATATGGCATCGGGTTTCTGGTGTTGCCACGATTCAAAAAGTTTGGTGATCGCCTGATCAATATTCCATTGCATATCGGGAGAATTTAACCCCAAAATTACATTTTTTTGACCCTTTGTCTGAGATAAATTCTCGCCTTAAGGCTTATTATTGGTATTCTTTTGAGAAATCCACTAAATTTGTTGCTGGACAACTCAATTAAAAACTTTAAATAAAATAATATGGAAAGCAATAAGGTTACTGACATCCTGAAACAGGCGATCATTATGGAAAACCGGGGTAAATCTTTGTATGCCAAGGTAGCTGAGACAACAAGCAGTGAAGAGGTTCGTAAGATCTTTGATATTATGGCAAAGGAAGAACAGATGCACATTGATTTTCTGAGTAAGCAGTTTGCAAACTATAAGAAAAGCGGGAAATTTGACAAGCTTACCCTGGAGGAGGCTTCAGGTGAGGATGCCATCGCCAATTTGATCCTTTCCGACAAGATCAAGAAGGACATTTCGGGCTCAGGCTTTGAGGCCGCTGCCATTTCTGCCGCCATTGACATGGAAACAAAATCCATTGAGGTTTACCAGGCAAGGGCAAAGGAAGCTGCTGATCCCAATGAAAAAGAATTGTACCAATGGCTTGCCGATTGGGAAAAGGGACATCACAAAATGCTTATTGATCTCAATAAGGAGTTGACCGAAAAGGTATGGTATGACAATAACTTTTGGCCTTTTTAGAAAGCCTTTAAGGAACTCATAAGCCGCAATCCTTGGTGCATGGTCAGCAGTAAGGTTGCGGCTTTTTTTTTGCAGGAAAAGAATGGGAAACTATTCCTAAATTTGATGGACTATATGAGGTATTCCCACGGGAGTCCCCTTGAAAAGCAAAAATATATGCCAATAGACCAGGAACACCTGATCAGCCGAATTTTATTTGAGGATAACCACTTAATAGTGGTGAACAAGATGCCTTCCGAGATTGTGCAGGGGGATAAAACAGGCGATCAGCCACTTGTAGAGGCTGTGAAAGAATATATAGCCCAAAAATACCAGAAGCCTGGCAAGGTGTTCCTTGGGGTGGTGCACCGCATTGACAGGCCTACCAGCGGGCTGGTGATTTTTGCCCGCACCTCAAAAGCCCTGGCCCGCCTGAATGAGATGCTGAAGAATCGCGATATCTCAAAGAAGTACTGGGCAGTGGTGAAAAATGCCCCCTCTGAAATGGAGGGCAGGCTGACGCATTACCTCAGGAAAAACGAGAAACAGAACAAATCTTATGTGGTCAATCCTGAGGCACCCGGAGCCAAAAAGGCGGAGTTGTTGTTTAAGGTGCTGACCCGGGGCGATCATTATACTTTGGTAGAGTTGGAGCTCCTTACTGGAAGACATCACCAGATCAGGGCCCAGTTTGCGGCCCTCGGATGCCCCATAAAAGGCGATCTGAAGTACGGGGCTGATCGCAGCAACCCCGATGGCAGCATTCATTTGCACGCAAGGGAGCTTTGCTTTGTTCACCCTGTTAAAAAGGAAAGGATCAGTTTATCTGCTCCTGTGCCTGAGGAGGGGCTCTGGCAGTTTTTTGAGAAGAGCATGCAAGGGCAATAATGTTTTCTGAAATCAAGGAGGATGCTACCATGTTAACAACCACCTTAAAAACATTGTTTTTTGGTTTTCTTCTGGCGTTGTTGCCTGTCCTAGGTTTTGGACAGTATTATATCTGGGGTCAGGACCCTGGTTCCCTGAAGTGGAAGCAGATTCGGACGGAGCATTTCCATGTCATTTTTTCTGAGGGCTATGAAGCGCAGGGTAGCTATGTAGCGGATGTGCTGGAGCTCACCTATGAGCTGGGTTCCCTTAGTCTTGGCCATCGCCCCCGAAAGGTCCCCGTAATCATTCACAATCAGACTGTGGTGTCCAATGGTTTTGTTTCCTGGGCCCCGCGGCGGCTGGAGATCTTTTCCAATCCCCCTCAAAACAATTACGCCCATGATTGGCTCGAGCAATTGGCAGTACATGAGTTCAGGCATGTGGTGCAGGTGGACAAGCTTAACCAGGGCGTTACACATTATCTTTCCTTTCTGCTGGGCGAACAGGCGCCCGGGGCTGTATTCGGGCTTTTTGTGCCCATGTGGTTTGCTGAGGGCGATGCCGTTGCAGTTGAGACAGGGCTTTCCAACAGCGGGCGCGGAAGTATGCCCTCCTTTGAGCAGGGCCTTCGGGCACAGGTGCTGGAGAAGGGTATGTATTCTTTCGAGAAGGCTTTCTTTGGCTCGTTTAAGGATTATGTGCCCAATTATTACGAGTTGGGCTATCAGATGGTTGCTGCCGGAAGGCTTCAATATGGGTCTGATATCTGGGAAAAAGTGATGACCGATGTGGGCCGAAAACCCATTCCCCTCTTTCCTTTTTCCAGGAGTTTACAGAAACACGCAGGGGTGAGCGAACAACAGCATTACAGGCAGACCTTTGAAAGTCTTGATTCGGCCTGGAGGGAGCAGGACCGCCGGATAAACCCTGCTTCAATGGAGGTTATCACTCAGCCCAATTCTCTTTATACCGATTACCGTTATCCCTCCTTTGTCAACGATACCCTTTTGGTTGCCCTAAAGACTGGTCTTGAGGAGATCCCCCGGGTGATAAGCATTGATCAGCAAGGACAGGAACAAACCCTCTTCAGGCCTGGGTTGGTCAATACGCATGGCTTTTCGGCGGGCGGCGGAAAAGTCGTATGGACTGAACAACGCACTGACCCCCGCTGGGAACACCGCTCTTGGTCGGAAGTTCACGTTTATGATTTAGAAAGCGGCAAGCGAAGCAGGCTTACCCGCAGGACCCGTTTCTTTGCCCCCTCCATCTCCTTTGATGGTGAAAAGATTGTGGTGACAGAGGTTAGCGAAAGAAATGAATATGCCCTAGTGGTGCTGGATGCGCAAAGCGGACAGGAGGTCGGCCGCCTGACAACCCCTGCCAATGAATTCCTGATGACGCCTGCATGGCATCCCGATAATCGAACACTGATAGCGGTTGCACTGGATGAAACAGGGAAAAGGATCGTTACTGGTGATATGAAAACAGGCGATTTCAGTACAGTGTTTCATGCAGGATATGAAGAAATTTCCCGCCCCTCATTTACTGAAAAAGGGGAGATCTTGTTTACGGGTGCTTTCTCGGGACTTGAAGGCATTTATTGGTTAAACACGAAAACCGGTGACCTTGCCCAGGTTGTTTCTTCAAAGTATGGTGCCAGGGATGCGGTGGTTCAACCGGGTAAACAAAAACTGTTATGGTCAGAATACACGGCTGAGGGTTATGTAATTGCAAGGGGAATTAACAAGGAGCACGAGGATATGGTCCCGCTGGAAAGGGTGGAGAACCATTCGCTTAAGTTGCATGCCGCCATCAGGGAACAGGAGGGAGGCCTGGTGACTCGCTCAAATGTTGGCAGACAGGTAAGGGACATCAAGCCTTATTATAAATTTCCGAATCTATTTAACCTGCATTCCTGGTCTCCGGCTTATATTGATGCGGGAAATATTGAGGTTAGGCCGGGGGTAGCTTTGTACTTCCAGGATGACCTCAGCACATCAGTGGCCGTCCTGGGGTATGACTACGACCTGAATGAAGAGGTGGGTACCTATTCTCTTGATTACAGTTACCAGGGCTGGTATCCCGTGGTGAACCTCTATGCGGGAACGGGGCTTAGGCCGGCAAGTTACAGGCAGGGTGACAATATTTTTCCTTTCTTCTTCAGGGAAAGCGCACTGAAGGCCGGTCTTAGTCTACCGCTGACCTTCAGAAACTATGAATGGTATTATGGGATAAATCCCTCGGTAAGGCTTGCCTTTACCAAGGCAGGGCCTTCAAAAGACAGCCCCGATTTCTTACGCCGAAATGACATGCACTCGATGGAGTATCGTTTTTATGCCTATCGCCAGCAAAGATCAGTGGCAAGGGACATCAGACCCCGCTGGGCGCATACCATCGATGTCAATTACCGCCACACCCCCTTTTCAGGAACAAATATGGGCAGCGTTTTTTCGGCAAGGGTTACAGGGTTCTTCCCTGGTGTTATGCGGCACCATTCACTCAAGCTTTCCGCTGCCTGGCAGGAACACCAATCGGGAACAAGGGTAGAGCAAACCATCAACTACAGCTTCCCCAATCTGATCAGCTACCCCCGTGGGTTATCAGGACAGCGTCACGATCGGGTGGCCTTGCTTTCGGCCGACTATGCCTTGCCCCTAATATATCCCGATTTAAATATCCCCTACTTTGTTTACCTCAAACGAATCAGGGCCAACCTCTTTTTTGACCGCGCCTTTACTGAAACCACAATCCGGCCGGAGAGTGGAGACCCTTATTTATCCAAGGTTAACCTAAACTCTTTTGGGGTCGATCTGATCGGAGATATGCATTTCTTCAGGTTTATCCAACCCATTGACCTTGGCGTAAGGATGTATCACCTCCCCGAGTTGGAAGAAACTGGCTTACAGTTGTTGTTTGGGATCAGTTTTTAGTGGATTCGGGTGGTGGTCTCAGGGCAACGATGAACAGGAAAAGAAACAGGGCTGAAAGATAAGCGATAAATATATAGGAATACATAGGCTTCCATGCCTTGCCCAGGCTGTTGATCAGGATAGTCAATGCGGCAGAGCTCATCGAAAACACCAGAAAAAAAACGGCCACCTGGCGGTCACTCAGCCCCAGATAAGAAAGGTGATGCGTGGTATGATCCTTTCCACCAACAAAAGGGTTGCCACCCTTTGAAATCCGCTTATAAAAAACAGTAGTGGTGTCGATCAGGGGTAGGGCGAAAGCCATTGCAACCATGATAACCCGCGGCATACGGCCCAACTCATCAGGGTTGCCTGCAGCATTCCAGAAAAAGATAATCCCAAGGCTTGCCAGCAATATTCCAAGGAACTGGCTGCCTGTATCCCCCATATACATTGTGGAGGGGTTCCAGTTGTAATGAAGGAATCCTGCAAGGGAGGCCAGCCCTCCAATCAGAATAATGATCATAGGGTTGGAGAAATCGCCTGCCGCCAGGATAATGCCCAGGATGGCAAGAAGGACACCTGTAGAAACAACAGAGCTGATCCCATCCATGTTGTCGAGCATATTGATGGAGTTCATGATTCCGACAACCCAAAACAGGGTTAGCAAGTAATTCAACCATTCATTGCTAAAGAACTGAATGTGAGTTCCTGATAATATTAACAATATCCCGCACAACACCTGTCCTGCAAATTTCAGCCAGGGGCGCGTGTTGTAGGCATCATCGTATAGCCCCACCAGGAATCCCAGGGATACTGCGGCCAGAACACCTATCATTCTCAGTCCGCTGATAGCGGAAGTTTCATCCTGAAGAAAAATTAGGCTGATAAAGGAAAAAAGGAAAACGATGAAAAAAGAAATACCACCCAGGGCAGGTTTTGCCTCAGAGCTCCAGCGGATGACGCTATCCTGGTAGTTGCGTATGCCCAGGGTCTTGGCAAATTTCAGCAATAATGCGTTGATGGTCAATGTGAAGGCCAGCGCTATAACAAAAAAACCTGAATAAATAAAAGCGAGTGATGTGCTCATTTTTCTCCGAGCTTCTTTTTTATAAAAACGGGCTTGCCAACTCCTTGAAAAACCCTGCATTGCTGTCTTTCTCCGATAGGATTGGATCGGAAACTTCCCAGTCGATGGCCAGGTCAGGGTCATCCCAGCGAAGGACCTTTTCGCAATCCTTATTGTACACCTTGGTGCATTTATAAACGAAAACAGTATGGTCCTCAAGGGTAACAAAGCCATGGGCAAACCCCGGAGGGATATACAGCATGGTGTGGTCGCGGTCATCCAGCCTTAGCTTGAAGTGCTGCCCAAAGGTGGCCTCTTCCCTACGCAAATCCACTGCCACATCCATTACAGCACCCCGAATGGCTCTTACCAGCTTGCCCTGTTCGTAGGGAGGCACCTGGAAATGTAAGCCTCTGAGCACGCCCTTTTGTGATGAGGACTGGTTGTCTTGGGCAAAACGAATATCCAGACCTTTCTTAAGAAAGTTTTCCTCATTCCAGGATTCGAAAAAATATCCCCGCTTATCTCTGAAGACTGCGGGTTGTATGATCAGCAAACCCCGAAAGGGCGTTTCCGTTATCTGCATTATTTGAATAATTTTTTTATCCGCCTGCGAATTCGTTTGATTATGGAACTCCCGGTGGATCTGGTACCGACCGATTCCTCGTAATAGCCATAACCATATCCACCATAATAACCATAGGCATATCCCTTGTCATACCCATAGCTCGAGTATTCCCTGTCGACTGCATTCAGGACTATCGATAAATTGCCAATATTGCTTTCCGATACCAGGCGGTTGACATTCTGGATAAACAGTCGCTTTGAATAATTGGCTTTGAAGATATAAACGGGATATTCAGCCATCAGAATGCTCTTCATCCCATCCGTAACAATTCCTACAGGGGGGTTGTCAATGATGACGTAATCGTATTTTTCTTTCAGATAGGCCACCAAATGGTCCATACGGGGCGTCAGGATCAGCTCCGATGGGTTGGGCGGCACGGGTCCTGCCGTAATAAAGTCAAGGTTCTTAACCCGTGAGGGCTTGATGCAGTCATCAATGTCATCTATGCCTGACAGAATAGTACTGACCCCTTTAATGTTTTCAGTATTGAAGCCCAGGTGGATCTTAGGCTTACGCATATCGAGGTCAATCACGATGACTTTTTTGTCGCTGAAGGCCAGGATCCCTGCCAGGTTCATGGCAAAGAAGGTCTTACCTTCCCCAGAAATGGTGGAGGTCACGGCTACCAACTTGGGCCCGGGCTCATTGTTGATGAACTGAAGATTGGTTCTGATGGACCGCAGGGCCTCGGAAATCAGTGACTTTGGCTTTTTAAGCACAAGCAACTGGTTTGGAGGTATCTCGCTCTTGTACTTTGGTATCACCCCAAGCACAGGCGAATTGGTGTACTTCAGGATGTCATGAAGCGAAGGGATCTCGTTATAGAATAGATACTTCAGCAGGATAATCCCTGCCCCGAGGAAGATAGCTGCCAGCAGGCTGCTTAAATATACGTTCCTTGCAATGGGCGAGATGGGTTTTGTAGGGGTTTTCGAGCGCTCCAGGATAATGCTCTGTGACACAAACCCTGCACGGGAAATTGAATATTCGGCCTTCTTCTCAACCAATTGATTGTAAAACCTTTCGTTGATGCTATACACCCGTTGAAGCCTGCTGAACTCAATCATATTGTAGCGGGAGGCACGGTTGGAAAGCACCGATTCAAAATCTTCTATGTTTTGCTTCAGGTCATTGATCCGCGAACGGATGTTATTTTTCAGCACTGCAATGCTCTCTATGAGCATCCGATTTTGGATGCCTATCTGGTAGTCCAGAGCTTCAATCTGACGGCTGTTGGGGGTCACCTCATATAATAGCTTCTCGCGTTCCATCAGTTGCTCCTGTAAGGCCTGAAGGAGATTGGAAATAGTGCCCCTGAACTCACTGCCTGAAAGGAAAGCAATCAGTTGATAGATGTCAATATCTTCATCGGAATTCAGGCTTTTCTCTATTTCCGAATAGATTCTGTCTTCCATTTCAAGCATGACGATCTGGTTCTCATAATCCCCGATTCGCGAATGGATGGCAGGCAAGGGGGTGATGGTCGCCTCGTCAATATTGTTTTCCTTCTTGAAACGGTCAAGGTCCATTTCAGAGCCCGCCAATTCATCAAACACAAGGTCAAGCTGGCGGTCGATGAATTCAAGGATGTTGTTGGCGCTTTCAGCCTTCTTTTCAAGGTCGAAAACATTGAATTCCTCGGCCATGGAATTCACTATATCAGAGGCTTTCTGGGGGTTTGTTCCTGTATGGCTGATCAAAATGGTCCTGGCTGCCGCATTGAGCACATTGATCTTGATGTCGGGCGAAAACTTGGAGATGGCCGTCTCGGGGTTGTTGAGCACAAAGAAATAGGGGTTGCGGGTAAAGACACTTTGCTGCTCCTGGAATATCCTGGGGTTGGTCACCTCTACCTTGATGTCAAGGTCGGGAAAGGAAGCAGAGGTCCCTGCCTGGAACTGTTGACTCTGGGGCCCTTTGCCGTTGATCTCATAATTGATCCGGATAAGGTTCTGGTCCAAAAAATCAATGTTGATAGGAAGGCCATACAGCGACCCGTTCTTCACCCTGGCTTCCACCCTGAAAGGTGCATTTTTGTATAGCTCAAAGTTGAGTACCCTGCCTTTTGTGAAATAACTGACATCGAGCGGGAGCAGCGCCAAAGCCCTTTGCTGAAATACTGAAGACCGGATCAGTTCAATTTGTTTGGCCATGTCATCCTCATAAATATTGACTGTCGATAGGATGTGGCTTGCTTGGTTCTCCCCGCCCAACTGCAGGATAGCCGAGGTTTGGTAAACAGGAGGGGTATAACGCAGGTACAGCCACGAGCCTCCCAGGGCCAACGCAATAAAGGCCAGGGGGAAAAGGATGTTTCGCTTGGCAATGTAAAGAAACAGTTTTACATCAAGCTCATCGTTCAGAACGGATATTTTTTTTAAGGGTTCTCCGGCCATGTTTTATTTGGTAAACAGGGAATAAACCAATAATGCGGTGGTTACCAGTGAAAGATATGGGGTCACATTCTCCAGAATCCGCTGGGGCACCCGCTCTCGAGGCTCTACATATATGATGTCGTTGGCTTGCAGCACAATGTTCGCGTTTTTGACCCCTTCAATGGTAGAAAGGTCAACGAGGTAAACACTGGGGTTGTCGGGTTCGCCCCTGATGAGCTTTACCCTGGAAGCCTTGCCATCAGCAATGCCGCCCGATTTTGCAAGGGCCTCAAAAAGGGTGGTGTTGGGGTTGTCAAGAAAAATCACGCTGGAAGTGCCCCCTCGCCCTCCTGGGAAAAGAATCACCCGGTTGTTGACCACCCTGAGTTGTACAAAGGGATTGATGTAAGAAGTAGAGAACTCCTCTTCAAGCATCATTTCTGCTTCGCGGGTTGTAAGCCCTGAAACCCGGGTGTAACCCAGAACGGGAAGCTTGATGGTACCATCAAATTCAACCCTGTAGGTTAATTGCTGTTGCCTGAGGCTCTGACCCGAAAGCATGGTCACAGGGTCAATCAGCCGCTCCCCGTCATTGGTGAACAACTGAAAGGTGATCTCGTCATTGGGGGCTAGACGGTATTGATCAGTTACCAGCAGTTCTTCAAGGTCCGAATAGGAATAGTCCCGGGGCGTTCGCAGCATCTGCTCAGGATTCAACACACTGCAGGATGCGAAAACCAGTAGGAAAAAAAACGGAAATAAACGGTTCCTCATGGGATCTTCTTCTGTTAGAAGGACAAATTTATAAAAAAGCCTGCTCAGTTCTTATAAAATAATAAACCCTTATGAGGCTTATTGAAATTTTATTCCTTTTGCCGTGAGCAATGAATTATAATATTCCGCCATGTCATCGATCAAACGCTGGTAATGAAACTTTTGGTAAACCATCTCCCAACTGCCACGGCCCATTGCTTTCCTTAGTGACTCATTCTCTGCCAGCATCCGAAGCTGCTCTGCGAATTCTTCAGGGTTGCGGTTTTTTATCAGTAAGGCGGTTTGCCCGGGCAATACGATGTTTTCAATGCCCCCAACATTGGTCGAAACGATGGGTTTGCCTGCTGCCTGTGCCTCAATTAAACTTACAGGGGTGCCTTCATTCAACGAACAGAGCGCTATGATGTCCATTCCTGCATTCACCTGGTCCATTTCGGTAAGCCAGCCCGCAAAGGTGAGTAAAGCAGGCCGCTGTTCCTCTTTCCAGTCGACAAAATCCAGCTTTAAGTGCCTGGCCTTAGCCTCGAGGTGATGCCTCGACTCCCCGTCACCAATGATAAAAGCCCGGATATTCGACTGGCTCCGCTGACTTAAGTAGTGAAGGGCCTCAAGAAACAATTCGTGGTTTTTGATGGGCACCAGCCTGCCTACAATGCCTATGGCAATTTCATCTTCAGCAAGTTGGTATTTTTCCCTGAAAGCTTTGCGCTTGCCTTCAGGGTCTTCCCTGAAGTGCGACAGGTCAAAGCCCAGAGGGATGACTTTGATTTTCTCCTCAGGACAAATACGGTATTTATGACTCAGGTCATATTTCTGAATGTCGCTGATGGCAATGATTCCTGTACTGATCCGGGCCAGATAGCGTTCAATGTTCTTATAAAAGCCTGCTTTCAGGTGGCTGAAGTAAGCATCAAAAACGTGACCGTGAAAAGTATGCACGACAACAGGCACTTTTTCTGCCCTGGCTGCCAGGCGGCCCACTGCCCCTGCTTTGGATGCGTGGGTGTGGACTATGTGGGGCCTGTACTCGCGGATGATCTTTTTGATTTCCCGATAGGCTTCACGATCCTGTGCAGGCGATAAACTGCGGCGCATCTGCTCTATTATCACGGGGCTTATGCCGAGCTGATGGGGGATAAATTCAGAGTTCTTCTCCGTAGGGTCGTTTTTTCCCCCTACCAGCAGGGTCTCAAATGGCTCAGGAAGATAGCGCGTTAAATAAGCAGCGTTATAAGTGGGACCACCCAGGTTAAAGCGGTTCAATATCCGAAGGACCCTGATCATCTAAGTAAATATATAAGCCAAAAGTACTATTATTTTTGACAAAATAATTGAATAATCTTATCTAGCACATATGTTTTTTCCACCAGTACTGAAATACGAGTAATCCCCATATCCTGGACGGGGCTTCCCCGGGGTTTCTTGAGTATAATTGTTGTTTTAAGCGGAATACCTCTGTCGGATTAAAAATGCCCTGATGACGGATCAGGCCTTCACTCAACAGATCGTCCTCAATCACGCTGCTCAGTTCATTGCGAAACCAGCGCAGCAGCGGCACCTCAAAGCCCTGTTTGTCGCGTTGAAACAATTCGGGCGGGAGCTCATCCCTGAAGGTCTCACGCAGGATCTTCTTGCGATGGTTCTTATCTATCTTATAGGCATCGGGCAGGGAAATGACATAATCAACAAGATCGTGATCCAGGAAAGGCACCCTTACCTCAAGGGAGTTGGCCATCGACATCAAGTCGACCTTGGTAAGCATGTCATAGGGGAGCACGAACCGAAGATCTGTCCGCAAAACCCCACTGATCCCGCTGCCTGGGTTAATGGCTTCCATCCATTGTTCTCTGCGATTTTCAAGGTTTTTGGCTTGTTCATCCACCAACAGGAGCTTCCCTGCGTCGCCTGGCAGGGTGAACCCTGCCCATTGCCAGTACCTTTCCTCCGCGTTGAGTTTCATCCCTGTGGCGAAACGGTTGGCTTGCCTGAATTTATTCATCAGGAAGCTGTTTCTTGACTGGGGAAGCCACCAAAAGAGGGGGTGCGCGTGTTTAAGCACCCTTTCGGGAAAACCGGGGTGAAGCATTCGCCACTCTGCCCGGTGCTTATTATACCCCGCAAAGAGCTCATCAGCCCCGTCGCCCGATAAGGCTACCGTGACTTTTTTTCGGGTCTCGCGGCTGAGGATATACACGGCAATGGCCGAAGAGTCGGCAAAGGGCTCGTCGATATAGTTCATTACATCGAATACACATCCCAGCAAATCATCGGTGCTGAGCCTGAACTCCGTATGGTTGGTTCCATGCATGCGTGCCACTGCCCGTGCGTAATGGGTCTCATCAAACATGGGCTCGTCGCGGAAACCAATGGAAAAGGTGTTCAGCCCCTTGACCTCCTGCGCAGCAAGGGCCGTGATGATGCTGCTGTCAATGCCCCCGCTCAGGAATGACCCCAGCGGAACATCCGCCACCAGCCGTTTTCTGACTGCCTCCGCAAGCTTTTCACGCAACATCTTCTTCGCCGATTCATACGACAGGGCCTGAACGGCTGCATCACCGGCGGGAAGGCGATAGTATTCCTTTTCTTCAATCCCTTTCGGGGAAAGTTCCATATAATGCCCGGGCGAGAGTTTGTAAACCCCGCTGAAAATGGTCCAGGGACCGGGGATGTAATTCAGGTGAAGGTAAGCCGAGAGGGAAGTCTTGTCCATTATTTTTGGGATGCCCAGGCTGAGCATAGCCTTCATCTCCGAGGCGAAGAGAAACTTTTCTTTACCATGATGATAATACAGGGGCTTGATGCCATAACGGTCGCGGGCAATCAGCAAACTGTTTTTCTTTTTATCATACAGGGCAAAAGCAAAAAAGCCCTGCAGGTCCTTCAGCCCTTCCGCTCCTTTTTTAATGATCCAGTGTAGCAAGACCTCAGTGTCGCTTTCCGAGCGGAAAGTGACAGGGTCCTGCCTCAGTTGTTCTTTCAGGCTCCTGAAGTTATAAATCTCCCCGTTAAACACCAGGGTATAGCGTCCCGAGGGATCATGAAAAGGCTGGCTGGCTGCGGCCGAAGTATCAATAATCGACAGTCGGGTATGCCCCAGGCATACCGGGCCTTCGGCATAGGTGCCCCGCGTGTCTGGGCCTCTCAGGTGCATCATCAGCAGGGCATCTGCCATACCATTGGGCTTGGTACGGGCAAAATCACCGAAAAAGTAAACCCCTGCTATTCCACACATGATATACGGCTTATAAACAAGAAAAGCACGGCAGGTAACCAAGGCCTTGCTGTGCTTCTCTCGGGTTGTTTATTGATATCTTGTCAGCTGTTTTGCCTGGCCTTAAATATGAATCACCTCACCATAGGCTGCAGCAGCTGCTTCCATAATGGCTTCCGACATGGTGGGGTGGGGGTGTACCGCCTTGATGATCTCGTGGGCAGTAGTCTCAAGCTTGCGCGCAACAACGGCCTCAGCAATCATCTCTGTCACGTTGGCGCCTATCATGTGCACGCCCAGCAACTCTCCGTACTTGGCGTCGAAGATCACCTTGACGAAACCTTCCTTGCTGCCTGCAGCGCTGGCTTTGCCTGATGCCGTAAAGGGAAACTTGCCCACCTTAAGCTCATAGCCTGCCTCTTTTGCCGCCGCCTCGGTGTAACCCACCGACGCTACTTCAGGCATACTGTATGTACAGCCCGGAATGTTGTTGTAATCCATCGGCTCGGGATGGTGGCCAGCAATCTTCTCCACGCAAATGATCCCCTCTGCCGAGGCTACGTGCGCCAGGGCTTGCCCCGGCACCACATCGCCAATGGCATAATATCCTTCCACATTGGTGCGGTAATACTCATCCACAAGAATTTTTCCTTTTTCTGTATGAATGCCTGTCTCTTCCAGCCCAATGTCTTCAATATTGGTGGTCACGCCAACGGCTGAAAGCACTATGTCGGCCTCAATGGTTTCTTCCCCTTTTTTGGTCTTGACTACCACCCGGCATTTCTTTCCCGAAGTGTCAACAGATAACACCTCGCTGGAAGTCATCACCTTCATTTTCGATTTCTTGAAGGAGCGCTCCAGTTGTTTCGATACCTCTTCATCCTCCAGGGGAACAATGTTGGGCAGGTATTCGACCAGGGTAACCTGGGTGCCGATGGTGTGATAGAAATAGGCAAATTCGGTTCCAATAGCGCCTGAGCCAACTACCACCATGCTCTCCGGCTGCTTGTCTAGCACCATGGCCTGGCGGTAGCCGATGATCTTCTTACCGTCGATGGGCAGGTTGGGAAGCTGGCGGCTTCTTGCGCCCGTGGCAATGATGATGTGCTCGGCCTCGTAGGTGGTGGTTTTCCCATCCTCGGCCTTCACCTCCACTTTCTTCCCCGGCATCACTTTCCCGAAACCCTGGATCAGGTCAATTTTATTCTTCTTAAACAGGAACTGGACACCCTTGCTCATGCCTTCCGCCACTCCCCGGCTTCTCTTTACCATGGCAGGCAGATCAGCTTTGGGCTGACCCTCGATAGCAAGGCCGTAATCTCCGGCATGGTTCAGATAATCAAACACCTGGGCGCTTTTTAGGAGGGCTTTGGTAGGGATGCAGCCCCAGTTGAGGCATACCCCCCCAAGCTCTGATTTCTCCACTACACCCACTTTCATCCCCAGTTGCGAGGCTCTGATGGCCGCAACATATCCTCCGGGACCACTGCCCAGCACGATCAAATCATAGCTCATATCTAAAAAAAGTTTAATTTCAAAAATGCTTACACGAATTTAATGTTTTTTTCCCGGTTTGCGGCATTCAGTTCCTTTTTGGCCTCTGCGATCTTGGGGATCACTTCGGGGTGGGTCTCAGCGGCATTGCCAATGGTCACGACGTCCGCTCCCGAAGCCCAGGAATCATAAGCGGTCTCTGCCGTGCGGATGCCCCCGCCTACGATCAGGGGAACCCTGATGCTTTCCTTCACAGCCCTGATCATGTCGAGGGGGACAGGGTGCATGGCCCCGCTGCCCGCATCCATGAAAATGATCCTCAAGCCCAGCATCGCCCCCGCCAGCGCTGTAGAAACGGCAATATCCGTCTTGTCAAAGGGAATGGGCATGGTGTTGCTCATGTATTGCACCGAAGTGATCTTCCCGCTCTCGACCAGCATATATCCCGTGGGGATAAGCTCCAGCCCGCTTTGTTGGAGCATGGAGGCTGCCACCACGTGGTTCCCGATGAGCATATCGGGATTCCTGCCCGAAATGAGCGAAAGCAACAGCAGGGCATCTGCCTGCCCGTCAACCTGGAATACAGAACCCGGAAATAATACCACGGGAATCCCGCAATGCCGCCTGACCTCTTCAATGCAGAAGGAAAGGTTGTCGCGGGTCAGCAAACTGCCTCCGACAAAAATATAATCTACCCCCGTCTTGCAGGCAAGCCTTGCAATTTCTTCCAGGCTCGATTGCGTGCTCTTGTCAGGGTCAACCAGGATGGCTAACTGCTTCTTCCTGAGCTGGGTCTGTTCTTCAATTTTTTGTATAATAAGCATAATTCAATGGAAATGGCCGGCCTAACGGTCAACCGCATATACAAGAATATAGTCTTCAAGTGTTTGATAGCAAACTTCGTATACCCTGGGCTCATCCTTTACGATGATCTCTCCCTGTATGCACCCCTGTCCCTGGAATTCAAAGGGCAAAATCCTGATGTGCTCCCTGAATTGCAGGTCGCGCCTGCCGTGAAGCTTAAATAAAGCCTCTTTGGCCGCCCAAATGGTAAAAAGCCCCTCCATGGCATGGGAAGAGAAAACGATACGCAACTCGCAATCGTTCAAAAACTTATGAGCCACCTTGAATATCTTCGGGCTCATCTGCTCGATGTCGATTCCTACGTTTTTCCTGGTGCTGGCAATCAGGGCCGAGAATTTCCCCGAATGGGTCACAGAAATGTGGCGAACCCCGTTGTTCAGGTGTGGCTTCCCATCCTGGTCGTATTCTATCCCGGTCAGTTCGCCAGGCCTGATCAGGTGGGGCAGAATCAGGCGGTAACTCAGCCAATGCTGCCTGCGGGTGTCCGAACGCAGATATGAATAATACTTCAGTTCCTGCTCGGAAAGGTTTACGCTCTTCCATAGCTGCTCAACGGTTTCGCTGATCTCCCAAACGCCCAGGGCCGCGTCTTCAAGCTTCTTTTTCAGGAAGAGACTCATTTGTTTATCGTTAATGATTGCTTTTGTTGCCTAATAAAAAAAGTATCTTGGGAACCATTCTCCGCGGAACCTGGCGGGTCCAGGCATGCGTTCCTGCCAATACTTCATATTCTGTTTCCCCTTTTAGGGAATGTATTATCTTTGCAAAACAAAACTCAAAGGTAAAAAATAAATGGAAAACCTGATTACTGATAAAGCTTTAAAATATAAGGTGAAGGATATTGCCCTGGCTGATTTTGGCCGCAGGGAAATTGAGGTTGCAGAGAAGGAAATGCCCGGCTTGATGTCGTTGCGCGAGAAATACAGCAAGGAACAACCCCTCAAAGGGGCCCGCATCACCGGTTCGCTTCATATGACCATCCAGACCGCCGTGCTGATCGAGACCCTGGCCGCCCTGGGCGCCGATGTACGCTGGGCAAGCTGCAATATCTTCTCCACTCAGGATCACGCCGCCGCAGCCATTGCCGCTGCCGGCATCCCCGTCTTCGCCTGGAAAGGCGAGACCCTCGAAGAATACTGGTGGTGCACCAAACAAGCGCTCTCTTTCCCCGATGGAAAGGGCCCTCAACTCATAGTGGACGATGGCGGCGACGCTACCCTGATGGTCCATAAAGGCGTACAGGCTGAAAAGGATGCTTCCCTGCTGGAGGTCACCCCCTCAAGCCGCGAGGAAGCTGCCATCCTGAAACTCCTGAAGGAAACCCTGGAAGAAGACCCTCAGAAATGGCACCGCACCGCCAAGGATATCAGGGGCGTCTCCGAAGAAACCACCACAGGGGTTCATCGCCTCTACCAGATGATGGAAAACGGCGAACTGCTGTTCCCCGCCATCAACGTGAACGACTCAGTGACCAAGTCGAAATTCGACAACCTCTATGGTTGCCGCGAATCGCTGGCAGATGGTATCAAGCGCGCCACCGACGTGATGATTGCCGGTAAAGTGGTGGTCGTATGCGGTTATGGCGATGTGGGCAAAGGCTCGGCAAAGAGCATGCGCGGCTATGGCGCCCGCGTCATCGTTACCGAGATAGATCCCATCTGTGCCCTCCAGGCCGCCATGGAAGGCTTTGAAGTGAAAACCCTTGAAGATGCCCTCGACGAAGGCAATATCTATGTTACCGCCACTGGCAATAAGGATGTCATTACCCTTGACCATATGGCCAAAATGAAAGACCAGGCCATCGTATGCAATATCGGCCACTTTGACAACGAAATACAGGTCGATAAACTTGACTCCCTTCCCGGCATAAGGAAGGTCACCATCAAGCCCCAGGTCGATAAATATATCTTTCCCGACGGCCACGAGATCTTTATGCTGGCCGAAGGCCGCCTCGTAAACCTGGGTTGCGCCACAGGCCATCCTTCCTTTGTGATGAGCAACAGCTTCACCAACCAGGTGTTGGCTCAGATCGACCTCTGGGAAAAAGATTACCAGATCGACGTGTACCGCCTGCCCAAATACCTCGATGAAGAAGTGGCACGCCTTCACCTCGAAAAGATCGGCGTCAAGCTCACCCAACTCTCGAAAGAACAGGCCGACTACATTGGTGTTAACGCCCAGGGACCTTACAAGCCTGAACATTACCGCTACTAATGGGAAAAACGGTTTTTCCTCCTGTGATCCTCAATCTATAAGGGGAAAAAGGAAACGTTTCCATAATAGGAACTAAAAAACGGATAAGAGTCATAATCAGGCTCTTATCCGTTTTTATTTAATAAAAACCCTTAAAAGATCCTAAGTTAATACGGAGTTTATACGCTTTAAACCGTATAAACTCCGTATTAACTTTGGCTTTGGCAGGTAAAACGAAGGGCGTTGGCCCCCTGCGAAACAGAAAAAAAACCCCTAAAGGTCCTTGCGAAAAAATGATTTGTGAAGTGCGTATTATGGGACGGCTTTATCCCGCGAAAAAAAACGATTAAGGCCCTTTAGGAAATTACCAATTGGTCACCTGGAGGTAGGGCTCCTGGTAATGAGTGCGGTATTGTTTGAGGGGGTATTTTGAGGGGCCTTCAACCACGGAGCCGTCAATCAGGAGGAACTGTGATCCACAGCAATCGCAGGTGGCAATGGGGGGGTCGGTAACCGCTACCACTCCGCAGGGATCATAGGGGTGATGGGGGCATGCCTTGTCAAAAGCCATGAACTCATCAAAGCTCCAGCGATAAATGATGATGCCTTTATACCCTCCCGAGAAATCGGCCCAGCCTCCAATGCCATTCAGCTCAATGTATTGGGTCGATTCGAGGTTGATCGTAAAGCCTACCCAGATATCAGGCACCGGATGATCATCCTTTCCGCAGGCTAGGGGAAGACTTACCAGGGCAAGAAACAAGAGCAGGTATGACAGCTTACGGGGCATCGGTTTTTGTGGGGTTCAGGCGGGTTTTGTCGCGCTTGCAGTTTGTTAAAAAAACGGAATGGCAGGGGGTTTGTTATTTGTTTCGATACAAATTTACAAATTAATTGGTATTTTTGTTAAAATAATGGGCTTGGTGGTCTCGTTAGATAATTGAAAATCAGTTTTTTTAATTATTATGCGTTTTCTCGTTTATCTTTTGATTTTTTTCCTTCCTTTGTTTGGCTGCAGCTCAAACCGCCAGGTCGTCAAGGCCGAGCGCAAGGCAGAAAGGGCGGAACGGAAGCTTGACAAGGAGGCTCGAAAGGCATACGAGGAAGGGCTTGACAGGCATCTGAGCATACAGACGCCCGAGACCCTGGACCGTATGAAAAAGAACCGTAAGAAAAGCAATCGCTGGATCAGGCCCAAGCAAAGGGATCCCTTTTATAAGCGGTGGTTCAAAAAAAGACGTTAAAAAACAGCAGGCTATGGAAGATTTTGTATACATCATTCTGGTGATCGCGTGGCTGGCATTCAGTTTCATGAAAAGGAAACCCAAAGGGCAGTCACCTTCGCAACCCAGGCCTGCATCAAGGCCTCAACCTGCAAGCCCTCCGCGTGGGTTCGACCTGGAGGAAGCCCTGAGGGATATGTTAGGGGGAAAGCCTTCGCCTGTGCCGGAGCCCGCATCCACCCCTGTCCCTGAAAAGGAAAGCGATGAGGTGGTGTTCGAAAAATCCGAACCCGAATATAAATCCATGTCAGAGGAGCTTAGCTCTTACCAGGAGCCCGAGTATCAATCCTTTGGGCCATCGTCAGCGGTTTCTGAAGAATACCGGTTCTCGACGGAGGTGCGCAACCAAACCCTTGATGACCTTATCAGGGCCAGCAATGCTGAGGATGCCCGCCTGCAGGCCGCCGAGGAAATGCGTGCAGGCTTGGCCGAAGGATCTGTAGCCGCTGAATTCAACATCAGACAGGCAGTGATCTTTTCAGAAATACTCAATCGAAAGTATTCCTGATTTTTATTTGCAGTATATTGTTTTATTGCTTAATTTTGCTCTGTATTTAAACAATTTTGTGCCCTGGCCAAGGTCAGGGGTTTTTTCTGTAAAGGCCCCGGTAGCGGGAAAATGCGAAAATGTTGTCAGTTTTAGTTTCCTTTGGCTGTCAGCAGTTTTTTTTTGCCCGCCCCCCGAGAAGTGTTTTTTGATGAATGAATAGTGTTATGAACCTCTTGCTGAAACACACACCTGCATATGCAGCCCTCCCGACAGGGGGCCCTGGTATATTGCATCCCGGCAGCAAGCAGGGCTCAGGTCATCATCAGGATCTTCTGTTTTTTGATCACCCCAGGGTGTTCCCCATTGTCAGCTCACCGGTCTTCCATTTGAAGTTGAACCCTGAAGGGGGACCGGAAACCAGCCGATAAAGTAAATCACGTTTTCTTTAGGCCCCCTTTAATCATACACCAGGTGTATGGAAAAGCATTTTTAATATTTTTAATACGCATTAAAATGAACGAAGTAAAGTATTTCACACAAGAAGGATTAAACAAGCTCAGAGATGATTTGGAAAAACTGAAGTCGGTAGAACGTCCGGCCATCTCTCAGCAAATTGCAGAAGCACGCGAAAAGGGCGATCTTTCGGAAAATGCCGAGTATGATGCTGCTAAAAACGCGCAGGGGATGCTCGAACTTCGTATCTCAAAACTCGAGGAGACCCTGAGCAATGCCCGCGTCATTGACGAGAGCCAGATCGATGAGAACAAGATCTCCATTCTTACTACTGTGAGGATTCGTAACCTGAAGAATAAATCAGAGATGGCATATACCCTGGTTCCCGAAAACGAGGCCGACCTGAAGAACAGGAAAATCTCGGTGAATTCACCCGTTGCGCGTGGCCTGCTTGGAAAAGCCGTGGGCGAAGTGGTGGACATCGAAGTTCCTGCCGGCGTCCTCTCCTTTGAAATCATGGAGATTTCAAGGTAAGCTCTGCATGGGCAACCTTTATGCCGGATGGTTTTATCAATTAGCCATCCGGCATTTTTTTTTAATTTTGATTACATCCAAAACATTCAGATCATGGCATCCATATTTTCCAAAATCGTTGCAGGCGAGATTCCCTGCTATAAGGTGGCCGAAGACGATCGCTACCTGGCATTTCTCGACATCAACCCCCTTGCTAAGGGCCATACCCTGGTCATCCCAAAAAAGGAAACCGATAATATCTTCGATATTGAAGATGAGGAATACCAGGGCTTGTTTCTTTTTGCAAAAAAAGTGGCCCGTTCTTTGAAAAAGTGCATACAGTGTGAGAAGATCGGGGTGGCGGTAATTGGCCTTGAGGTGGCCCATGCCCACATTCACCTGGTACCCATCAATGGGATTTACGACATTGATTTCAGAAAGCCGAAGCTGAAACTCACCCCGGAAGAATATAAGATGATCGCTGAGCGCATTGCAGCGCGGATAGAATAAGTCTTATTTGCTGACACGCTTGGGGTTCTCGGCAATGAAGGCTTTCCATCCCGTAAGGGTGGTTTTGCCGGCAGGTGCATCGGCCTTTTTCTGGAAGAAATGGCACATGGCCACCGCCAGGGCATCGGTTGTGTCAAAGTTTTTCGGAAGCTCGCTGATGGTCAGAATGTGCTGTATCATGGCTGCTACCTGTTCTTTTGAAGCGCTACCCTTTCCTGTGATCGACTGCTTGACCTTGCGGGGAGAATACTCGAAGACCGGGATATCGCGAAACAAAGCAGCGGCAATAGCTACGCCCTGTGCACGGCCAAGTTTCAGCATCGACTGAACGTTCTTGCCAAAGAAAGGCGCTTCTATGGCAAACTCGTCGGGTTTATAATGATCAATGTTGCGCAGGACGGTTTCAAATATTTTTTTTAGCTTTAAGGGATGATTCGTCAGTTTATCCAATTTCAACACATCCATAGCAATGACCTCGGCCTTGTTCTTTTTAATGCCGATCACCCCCACACCCATGTTGTTGGTGCCAGGGTCAATGCCTATAATGATCCTTTCGTAATCCAATGATGTCATTGTTAAATCAAAACGCCCCGCAGGAGGGTAGGGCAAAAGTACTGAAAATATTTTGGGTGGTGATTCGCTATGTTGTGCCCCTGGCAGCCATTTTCTATGTTGTTTTTTCCCTGGCACGTATTCCCTCTGATCAGCTGTCCTTTTGGAGGGCTTCCCTTGACTGGTCGTTTCGTGCTTTTTTTCTAATCTTTCTGGTCCTGCTGCTTACCTTTCTTAACTGGTTGTTGGAGGCGATGAAGTGGCGCAGGCTGGCCCGGCGCTTCGAGCAGGTAAGCCTCAAGCGGGCCTATGCAGGGGTATTGTATGGCATTAGCCTGGGGATGGTTACCCCCCGCCGGGCAGGCGAGTTCGCGGGAAGGGTGGTGGTGTTGCGTCCCGAAAACCAGGTACAGGGCATGGTCATCAATACAGCCGGGAGCTTCACCCAGTTCTTGGTTACCCTGCTGCTCGGCCATGTTGGAGTAGCCCTTGCTGTTTTAGGGAAAGCCGCATCTTTTGAGGCATCACGTGAGGGGCAGCTGCTGCTGTTTTCGGGAATTGCCTTGGTGCTCTCAGCCTTGCTCGTGCTTTATGCCAAGCGCATCCTGGGATGGCTCGGGCAAAAGCCCTGGTTTCCGCAGCGCCTGAAGATTGTGGAGGTGATTATGACCCTGACCCATAAGGAAATGGCATCCCTGTTTTCGCTGAGTATATTGCGCTATGTTATTTTTATTACCCAGTTCCATTTGTTGCTCTGGCTCCTGGGGGTTCAACTGAGGTTTTACGAGACTTTTATGGTGCTGAGCATTATTTACCTGATTATGGTGGGCATTCCTGTTTCGGGGCTGGCCGAAGCAGGCATCAGAGGCTCTGTGGCCCTGCTGGTGTTTACCCTTTACCTTGGCGATAAGCTGGAAGGAATGCCAGCCGTTGATTTGACAATCGTTTCGGCTACTCTCTTGTTGTGGCTGTTCAATCTTGCCCTTCCCGGGCTCCTGGGCGCAGGTCTCTCCCTGGGTGGTAAGTTAAAGCCTGTTGAAAAATCCTGATGCCATGGCCATGACCCTTATCTTAATCTTAATTGCCTTGCTATACGCAATTCTAATCCTGGCCTTTACTGCGGGATGGGTGAGGCTGCCGGTATTCTGGCATAAAACCGACAGCACCACCCACTTTTCAGTTATCATCCCAGCCCGAAATGAGGAGCGGTACATCATGCAGTTGCTCATCCTGTTGCGCAAACAGAGCTACCCTAAGGATCAGTTCGAGGTTATCCTGGTGGACGACCACTCTACGGATGCCACTGCAGGCATTGTGGAGCGAAAAATCAAATCGGGATTCTTCTCCAATGTACATTTGATCAGGGCGGTGGATGAGGACCTGGTACCGGGCAAAAAGAACGCTTTGTCATCAGGCATCGCCCGGGCAAGCTACGATTGGATCGTGACAGTAGATGCCGATTGCATTATTGGGAGCCACTGGCTGGAAAGCCTGGCAGGATTTATTGAGCAGGAAGGGCCGGCTATGGTCATCGGCCCGGTAGCCATCGCCCCGGGCAAAACACTGTTCTCGCAAATGCAGGCCCTTGAATTTATGAGCCTTACAGGAAGTACTGCAGGAGCTGCTGCCCTTGGAAGGCCCATCATGTGCAACGGCGCCAACCTGGCTTTCCGCAAAGATTGTTTTGAAAAGGTATGTGGGTATAGCGGCAACGAACACCTGGCTTCAGGCGATGATGTATTCCTGCTCCATAAATTCAAGCAACTGAAAGGGAACAGGATTGCTTTCCTGAAAAGCCATGGGGCCATTGTTTACACCCGTGGGCTTATTTCTCTTAAGGAATTCTTTCGTCAGCGGGGCCGATGGGTAGGAAAGGCCGGTGGATACAAGGATGGATTTACGCTGCTCACAGGGGGTGTGGTGGCCTTGATCAACCTGGGGATCGTGCTGGGCCTGGGTGCAGGGCTTTTCATTTCGCAAAAGCTTCTGCTTAGCGCACTCCTGCTGCTGGTGTTCAAGGCATTGGTAGATTTTCCCCTGCTGCTGAGCGTTTCGGGATTTTACCAAAGGCGGGTCCTGATGTGGCTGTTTCCTGCCCTTACCCTGGTATACCCATTCTATGTGGTGGCTTCCCTGTTCTCAGGATTTGTACTTAAACCCCGCTGGAAATCCTGATGGTAAACCCATCTGCTTACTTCTGCTTTTCTTGTGCAGGAGGTGTAAAAATTTGGATCTCCACTTTGCGCTCCTTCTCGCTGAAGACTTCGGACGCAAACTGGTCGCCCAGGGCTTCAATGCTTATCCGTTCAGGGTCAATGCCATAACCTTCAAGACATTCGCGTATAACCACTGCACGCTGCCCCGACAGGATCATATTGTATACCGGGTCGCCGCTTTTATCGGCATGCCCCGAGATTTTACACAACAGGGCAGGATGGGCTTCAAGGTCCTTGGCCACCAGATGCAAAATATCCTGGTGGGCCTCCTGAAGGCTGGCACTGTTGAAGGGGAAAGTCAGCACAATGGGATAACGGTTTTCAAGGCTGTCGGGAACCGTTACGGGGGATGTAACCACCGGCAAGGGTTCTGGTACTTGTATCGCCTCTTCTGCCTGGGTTGTTTCCGCCTCCTCAGTTATTATTTTTTGGGCTTCTGTAGGTTCCTGTTCTGCTTTTTTCCCCTCCGCCGGTTCTTCGCGGGCTTCTTCAGGCCTGGCTTCATTCTCAGCTTTTTCAATCGTCTCAGGTATTTCTTCCTCAACCTCCCCTTCAACGATTACAGTTTCAACGACTGCTTCCGTTTCTTTCAATTCCTCAACTGCTTCAACCGCTTCCGTTTCCTCAATTTTTTCAGCGACCTCCTGCAAGGTTTCTTCTGATGTTTCTTCGGCGACCTCTTCGGCGATTTCTTCAGTTAGGCCTTCTTTTGTCTCTTCCGGGCCTTTTTCCCGGATGGTCTCCGCTTCAGTTTCTTCAATGGTTTCAACCCCTTCTTCCTCGACTTCTTCTTCAGGGGCTTTTGCTTCAATACTTTCTTGTGCTTCTTCAGGCTCCACTTCTAAGGCCCCTTCTTCACTAAAAGCCTCTTCCTTTTTCTCCACCGCTGGTTGCCCAAACATATGGGGAGAAATATTGATGATGACTGCTTCGCCTCTTTTTACGCTGATCTGAATTAAGGAATCCGTTCTGATGATCTCAATTTGGGATTCTTTCGGAAGGGTATCCTGCTCCAAAACAACAATTGTTTCTTCTATTATGACCTTAGGCTGAGTAAGGGAGTGGGGCGGGTCTTCAGCAACCGCTTGCAGGCTTGTTTCTGGAAGAACAGAGGTCTCCCGCGGGATAGGGAAGAAGGATCCAGCGTTGAAGGCAGGTCCCCTGTATTTGATTTTACGTGCCCCGAAATGATAGGAGAAGCCTGCTTTCCACTGTTGATAAAAAGCCAGGTCCGACCATTTATTCCCTTGGTTGTAATCCAATGGGAAATAAAAGCCAAAGCTCAGACGAGCCGAGAATCGGTGGCTGAGGCGAAACTTAAGGCCATGGGTTGTGCCGGCAGCAAAGTCGTGGTGAATTTCTCCGTTGAGGCGCTTCTCTCCGCTAAGATAGCCTGCCTCAAGGGTATGGTAAGGCGCCAGGAAAACACGCTCACCCAGCAGCCAGCCGTTATCCCACCTGAAGCCAAACGAAAGGCCAGCGTATCCGGCGTTCTTCAGAATTCCGCCCATAGGTCGCCCGGTGAAAAGACTGAGGCCAGTGCTGAAACTGCGATTCAGCGTACGTTCAATGTGCAGACCAAACGCAGCATGTTTCAGGTCTTCCGGAAAACTGAATTGATCCTCAAAAACAAAGGATCCGCCCTCAGTCGTCAATTTCCAGTTAAAAATGTCTGTCTGGGCCCTCAAGGAACCCATACTAAAAATCAGGATCAGCAGTATGAAAAATTTATTCATGTTCTGGGATTTTTTGCCTGTTCATAAATCGGTTTCAACGGCCACTGCAAGGGTGTAATTTGCCCTGAAGGCCTGGAAAACTTGCATTAACGGCTTAAACCCAGCCAAAGATTGAGTTCAATGCTAAGCCCAACAAAGGGCCTGATGTAAATATTGCTTTTGTCGCTTTGGTTTTCCTCCTGCAAAACGGTCATCCCAGCATTAAATCTTAAGAAATAGGCCGTTTTATATCCATAGGCCACATAAATGGGCCTTCCGACCAGAGGTCCGGTGATTTCCTTGCTGTCGCCGAAATCAAAATTGTTGAGAAAAACCCCTGCCGAAACCGAACTGTTGCTGCGGAACTTGCGGTGCAGGGCAGGGTTCCCCAGAGGGAATGACACCCCTGCATAAGGTGCGCTGTCATAGGAGAGGTCATTAAATCCGCCCTCATTGTAAATGCCGCCATAGCCAAAATTAATGGGCAGTGTTCTTCGTGTTTTTTCGGTAGGATAGTTCGGAATGACCCTCGAATCGGCCAGCACCAGGAATTGAAAACCAAGGTATTGGTTCACTTCCTGCATGCACATTTGCTTGAGGTCCTCCAGGTTTTGCTGGAAAAAGGTGATCTTCAGGGCTTGTTCATCGGCATCCTTACTGCCCAGGATGTTAAACCGCGCCTTGCGAAGACTTAAGTCATTGATTTGATGAAGTTTGTTGTATATCAAGTCGGAGAAGCCCGGGAAGGCAATGCCTGTGCGGTTCCGGTATAAGCCAAGTCCCTTTTCAACGATTTGATCCAGTTCCTGCCGCATTAGCCGGGGATGCTTCGACAGGGAAACACTGTTGCGATCAGAACGGACCGACATATTCAGGTAGGAAGCAAGGGCTTCACCGATCATAATTTTCAGTTGCTCAATCTCGGTGGGGGCAGCAGGCCTGAAATAATTGACGCGCAGGGTATATTCATTATTGCCCTTCAGGATATAGTTGACGGGGATTGAAAAGCTCCCTTCCTGAATTCCCGATGCTTTGCGGAAATCAGACCTATACAAGGGTTTTCTGTCCAGGTCATTGCTCCCGTATAGCTCCAGTTCTACCATTTCTATGCTCGCAGGCATAGAACCATTGAGCATCCATTGGCTTTCGGCGGGCAAGGGCTGGTTCTCACCCAACCAGTTTTTCTCGTAACTATACTGTACACTCTTATACTGGGCGTTAAGGGTTAATACAGGAAAGAGGAGCAGGAATGTAAATTTTTTCAGCATTGTTTTTGAAAATTAAAATTGAGTGTATTGTTCGACTTTAATAATAAGCTGTCCTGTAATGGTCTCTAAGCATTAAAAGATAGGATAAAGTTAATAATAAAAGCATGGATATGCACTAATTATTTTACCGTAGCACCAGGAAAGCTGAAAAAAAAGCCCGGAAAATCCTTAAAGGATTTCCTGGCTTTGGTTGTGATCATCTATGGTCTGAATTATTATCAGGCCTGCAAAGGGGAAGGTCCAGGCACAAGGCAGCAGGCCTGCCTTAGCAGGAGGGCGCCCAGGTTGAAGGCTCCTGCTTGTCTCCCTTCCCTTTACAGGGAAGAATTATTCCAGTTTTCCTGTGACGGTATAGCCTGCAGCCATAATAGCCCCAACGATCAGGTCCTCGTTAACCTTGGTCTTGTCGTACACTACCTGCGTCTGGGCTGCCTGCCAGTCAGCATTTACGGTCTGTACCCCATCGAGCTCCGAAACCCGGTTGATGATGGCGTTTTCACAACCTGTGCAGGTCATCCCTTCTATCAGAAAAACAGTCTCTATGCGGTTCTGTGGGGCAATATCAGTGGCCTCTGAAGCGGCGGGAGCCTTGTCTCCAAGGTTGTTAACCAACCAGGGCATGGCCAGAAGTACTATTGCAAAAACCGTGACGATGCCAAGGGTAGTTACCGAGTTTAATCCTCCCGTTTGCCGCCGGCCGCTCTTACGCTGACGCTTCATCGCCTTGATCCCCTGGTACCAGAGCACCGCAAGCAGAAGTAAGACCAATATCACCACAAAAGGCCAAAATGACACGATCTTGTCAAGGGCCCCCGTTTCTTTTCCTGCAGCTTGCCCGAAGCTTAAACCGCTGGTTAAAAGAAAACTGAAAAACAAACTGATTCTTGAGCATTTCTTCATGACATGATTTTTTTTTGTAAATATAGGGTGAATTAAAGAATCTGCTAATTGGCCTGGTATGAAAAAAGAGAAAGTTTCTTTATTAAAAGTAAAAAATAAATAGGTAAACAATTACCTAAATAATTAAAAAATCATTAACTTTAATATAGGCGATTTAAACTCAGGTTCTTAACCCCAAAAAATCACGTGCTATGAGAAAGCTGTATCTTTCCTTTTTTTTGAAGACAATCGTGTTTATCCTGTTTTTTTTCGGAGTGGGCATTCCTCGTGAAGCGAATGCTTGCGAGGCTTGTAACCGTTTGTTTTTAGGTCAACTTCAGAATCAACGGGCAGGAAGCCTGGTGTCCCAGGAATTGCTGGCTTCCATTGCGGCTCAGCAAAACATTGGCCGCAACAACCCGGCAGCCCAGTCTGAGGGCTGGTCGAACAACACCCTTATTGCTTCAAATACCCCCACTCCGGCAGGCCAGAGCAGGGCTCCACAGGTGCAGCCCGTGCAAGGAGGCAGCCCGGGCCATGTGCCCCTGGACAATAATATTGACTTCATAGATATCATTCGTCGCGACAACCGCCTGCCCATCCCGCCCACCAGCTTCGTCCCCCAAAATTCCGTTCCAAACAAGCACGTAAGGATTACCCTTGAGGAAGGGGATGCTTACATTGGAAACGGGGTCATTTACAAGGGGTTCACCATCGACGGAAAGATTCCCGGCCCAACCATCATCGTCGATGAGGGCGATATCGTTGATTTCAAGATCGTCAACAATGGTGAATTGCCTCACGGGGCTTCCATACATTCGGTGAACAGCCAGACGTCCAAATACCTTGGAAAAGTAGAGGCAGGCGACAGTGCCAACGTGGTATTCAAGGCCAATATGCCAGGGGTGTATATGTACCACTGCGCCCCCGGGGGACACGCTATCCCCATGCACATCATCTTCGGGCAATACGGAATGATGGTGGTTCGGCCTAAGAAAAAATATGAACTCGAACGGGTGCTGGGAAAGGATCCCGACATTGAGATCTTCCTGGTGCAGCACGAATATTACGCCTCGGGCAAGGATGCCGTAGAAGGCCAGGGAAAACCCATGTATACCGCCTTCAATGGCAAACTCTTTCGTTATGTGGAAGAACCTATTGTCGGAAAACCAGGCGATTACGTAAGAATCAATTTCCTGAATGCAGGCCCCAACCTGCTTTCTACTTTCCATATTGTGGGCATCATCTGGGATTTTGCTTACTGGCAAGGGCACCCCGATAATCAATTCATAGGGGGGCAAACCGTCACGGCAGGGCCATCCGATTCATGGGTTATTGAATTCCGCATTCCTCCGGATGAAGGTACTTATATGATGTTGACCCACGCCGTTGGCTCAACAGACAGGGGGGCCATAGGCTTGCTGGTCTGCGACCGGGATGCCGAAGCCCAGAAGACCTACCTTTCCGACGGAATCAAATATTCCGATGAGCAAATGGCCCGGTACCGCGAACAGGCCCTGCGCACCATTACCCCCTTTGGCATCGGATCGCCCGATGTGGATGTGCCTGTGGTTTTTGGCCCCGAAACCAAGGAAGTCACAGTTCGCATCATTGGCAATTCCTACTATCCAAAAGTAATCCAGGTGGCTCCGGGCACCGCGGTCAGGTGGATTAATGAAGATGTCTTCTCTTATATGGAAGGCGAATTTGCAGGCATCCATAACGTGATTGTCAAATCGGGCCCAGAACGCTTTGCCTCCGATATGCTTGCACATGCCGAGAGCCATTCTCAGGTCCTTACCCAGGAAGGCGAGTATCTATACATCTGTACGCCTCACCCTTATATGGAAGGTAAGATAATTGTTTCCAAGGATTCAGGAACCCCCGGTGTGCAGTATGCAGGAACCGGAACTCCTGCTACCAGTAGAATGATGTGGGTAGTGCTGGTCATTGCTGCCTTTGCCCTCATGATCGCATTGATCAGCCTGATCAACAAATAGCTTGGGGTTAACCTTATAGTCCTTGTCAGGCGATTCAATAGTGGCTGTCCCAAGGTTCCGGGACAGCCATTTTTGTTTTTCAGCGCGTGGTTTTCATCAGTAAAAATACCGACTCCTTTTCTTGCTATCCCTCTATGAATCTATTCCCGCACAAATTTTTCCTTTTCGTTGGAGCTGGTTTGTTGCTCAAACACATGTGCTCCTTAAAGGCATTTCAGATACTGAGTTAAAACGTAGTTCAAACGTAGTTAAGACGTAGTTCAGACGTAGTTCAGACGTGTATACACGTCTGAACTACGTCTGAATTACGTCTAAGTCACGTTTAAGATACGTTTTATTTTTAATCCGGGAGTGTTCCGGATAAGCCAATCTCACTGCCCGGGGATGAAAAGTTTCCAGCCTGGTGAATTACTCAGAAGGAGGAAATCCCGATTATTTTTGGATGACCAGGAAAAGAGAGGCCATCCCGATTTATGAGAAGGCACCCTTGTTATGTTGGTGCTTTTAATTTTCTGGCCGGGGAAATAAAATCCGGAAAAAGAAATAAGGAAAGGGAAAATGAAGGACCGGCCAGTTACAGGAGGGTTGTTGAATAATCTTACCTCAACAGGGCATCGGCCATAAAAACCAGCATTATGGCAAGATAGAAGACGTTGATGGTAATGAAGGCGGGTTGTGGATTGGGTGTCTCGGGGGCTTTGTGCCAATTGCGAAACAACCAAACCAAGACGATTGCAAGGGCAAAGATGGTCAGGTTCAGCAGAGGGGAATGAATCACTCCGAAGAGGGCAGGGAGGATGGCTGCCATGGCGGTTGCTGCTACCCAAATAAGGGTCAGGTTGGCGATTTGTCTTATAGTGAAAAGGCGTGTAATGGTGGGAAAACCTGCCTTCTCATAGTCATTGCCGTGCCTGAGCAGGATAAGCCAAAAATGAGGGATTTGTCCAATGAAAAAGAAGAAGGCCACCAGGATGATTTTGGGGTTGGTGATGTTTCCTCCCGCAGCTGCCCATCCTATGAGTGGTGGGAGGGCCCCAACAAGCGATCCCGGTACTACAGCAAAGGCTGTAATTTGCTTCAGCCTGGTATAGATCAGGTTGTACCACAACAGTGTGATGAGACCCAGGACCAGGGGCGTCAAGGTATTTAGGCTTGCGAGGATGGCAGAGCCCCCCGCCACCAGCAATGCCGAGAATATTGCTGCCTCTGTCCTTGAGAGCCTGCCAGAGGGTATGGGCCGCTGGCGGGTGCGATCCATCAAGCTGTCGAGCCGGGCTTCCTGAAGGTGGTTTATTGTGGCGGAACCCGCCGACAAAAGGAATACTCCCAGGGTAACCCTGAACCATCCTTCAGCAAAAAAGCCCTGACTGAGGATAAAACCCGTCAGGGCGGTCAAGGCAACCGAAAGAGTTACCAAAGGTTTTGTCAGTTGGAGGAAAGCTATTGATTTTTCCTTAATTCCCTGCTTATTCATTTAATGATTTAAGAAACTCGACAATCAATTCGATTTGTTGTTCAGTGATCTCGCCCTGGTATGAGAACATCTGCCCGGCACGGTAGCCCTGGTGAATGTCGGCATCTGGCTCATAAATGGAGCGCAGCACATAAGCTTCGTCAAAAGCAACCTCCCGTTCCTGGCCGTTGGTAACCACCGGAACGTTGCTTCCCCAAGCTCCGAGGAAGCTGGGCCCGATGATGGTGGATCCATCGAGGGAATGGCAGGCCAGGCATCCCTTGCTCTCCACCAGCTGACGCCCAAGGAGGGCTAGATCGGCGCCTTCCTCAATGGGTATAGCCACGGCTGTGGTATCGGAATACCACTCCCAGAACTCTGCCGGCTCCATGACCACCACTTCAGTATGCATAAAACTGTGCTGCAAGCCGCAGTATTCGGTGCAGAACAGCGAATAGTTGCCCACTTTGTTGGGCTGGAACCACATTTGGTTGTTAGCCAGACCAGGCACCATATCTTCCTTTACACGGAAAGCGGGTATGTAAAGCGAATGGACTACATCGAGGGCGTTTAGCCTGACGATCACTGCCGTATCAACGGGAACATAAAGCTTTTCGGTGATCCGGCCGTTCTCATAGGTAAAACTGAAACTCCACATGCGGGCATTGGCCGTGATGCGCACCCCTTCGTCGGGGATCCTTTTCATGGGTTTCCAGCCTACGTAACCGTAATAAAACATCCCCATAACAAGGGCAAGGGGGATAATGGTCCAGATGACTTCCAGCTTATTGCTGCCTTCGATCTGGACAGCCTTGGGGTGCCTTTTCTTGTTGTACCTGTATAAGAACAGGATGATGACAAGGGTGATGCCTATCAGGAAGAAAAGGGAAATCCCGATGATAAAAATAAAGGCATTGTTGACGCCTTCTACAAAGTTTGAGGCTCCTGGGTTCATAATGCTATTTTATCTGTATGAATAATCAAAGAAAGTTACAAGGATTACCAGCAGGAACAGGATGAACACGGCAGCCACCATTACGGTAAAAAAGCGGCTCTCGAATTTGAGGTGCATAAACCAGGCCAGAACAATGGAGGCCTTGATGGATGCAATAAGCAGGGCTGCAGCCGTGTTGAAGGGCCCCATCTCGATGCGGGTAATGGCTACACTGATGGCGGTCAGCACCAGCAAGGCAAGCAAGACGAATATCTGGGTTTTGTAACTGACGATATGGGTTGTTTCTTGGCTCATGTCGTTGTGCTTTTTAATGGATCAAGTATAAAAGCGGGAACAGAAATATCCAGATCAGGTCGACCAGGTGCCAGTAAAGGCCTGTGTTCTCCAGCCAGATATAATCAGTCTGATGTATTTTGTCTTTTCTCAACTGCAGTAAGACATAAATGAAGAGTCCTACCCCGATCAGGATGTGGATGGCGTGGATACCCGTCATGACAAAATACAGACCGAAGAATAGAATGGTTCCGTGACCCAGCTGGAGCAGCTCTTCTCCGCCGGGGTTGAAGCCGTATTCGAACTTCGACCCCCATTCAAAATATTTGTTCACCAGGAATACCACTGCAATGACCAGGGTAATGATCAGCAGGGTCATGGCCAGTTTTTTGTTGCCTTTCTGGATGGACGTGATGGACATGGCCACGGTCATACTGCTGATGAGCAGGATTACCGTATTGAAGGTACCCAAGACCACATCCAGTTCTTCACTGGCCAGTTTAAAGGCTTCGGGGTGCATAGAGCGATAAACGGCATAGACAACAAACAGCATCCCAAACAATAGCAGTTCGGTAAAAATAAACAGCCACATGCCCATTTTCGAGGCCAGGTCATCACGATGTTCTATCATATTCTTCTGTTTTTATGATTTCAATGCCTTATTCTCCAAAATGGTAAGGTCCTTTTTCAATGGTTGGAATTTCTTCAAAGTTCTCTAGGGTAGGGGGTGTTTCCACCTGCCACTCGAGGGTCTTTCCGCCCCAAGGATTCTTTTGGGTGGTTTTTTTCCCGTGGCGTGCCGAGCGGATCAGGTTTGCAAAGATGATGATGATTCCTGAGATCATGACCCAGGCCCCGAGCGAAGAGATGATGTTGCCGCCGTGGAAGTCGGGCAGATAATCGTAATACCTGCGGGGCATTCCTTGCATGCCCAGGAAGAACATGGGCAGGTAAAGGGCATTAAAACCTATGAAGAAAATACCCCATCCGAGATTAGCCCAGCCCAGGTCATACATGCGCCCGAACATTTTTGGGAACCAGTAATGGAGGGCGGCCATAAAGGCATAGCCTGTTCCGCCGAATACGATGTAATGGAAGTGGGCAACCACAAAGTGGGTGTCGTGCACGTGGACGTTGGTGGCCAGCGAGCCCAGAACCAGTCCCGTGAGGCCGCCGATCATAAACACGAAGATGAACGAAACCGCCCAGTAGAAAGGGGTTTGCATATCGAGCGAGCCCTTGTGCATGGTGCTGACCCAGTTGAACACCTTGATGGCTGAGGGGATGGCTACCAGGAAGGTCAGGAAAGAGAAGGTATATAGGGCGCGTCCGCTCATCCCTGAAGTGAACATATGGTGGCCCCAAACAAAGTATCCTACAAAGGCAATGGCCATGGTTGATAACACGATGGCCTTATAGCCGAAAATGGTTTTCTTCGAGAACACAGGAATAATCTCACTGATCACTCCCATCCCGGGAAGGATCATGATGTACACGGCGGGGTGCGAATAGATCCAGAACAGGTGCTGGTATAGGATGGGGTCACCCCCGAGGGCAGGATCGAAGATGCCAATACCCAGGAGTCTTTCTGCCACGATAAGCAGCAGGGTAATGCCGATAACGGGTGTGGCCAGGATCTGAATCCAGGCGGTGCCATAGAGGGTCCAGGGGAAGAGGGGCATCTTAAACCAAGTCATCCCGGGGGCACGCATGCGGTGAATGGTCACTACAAAGTTTATACCCGTTAGGATGGAGGAAAAACCCATAACAAAGGCTCCAAAGACGGCAGGCAGAACGTTGGCAGGGGTTTGGAAGCTGTAGGGGGCGTAAAAGGTCCAGCCTGTGTCGGGCGGGCCGTCGCCAAGAAATTGCGAGGTAAGAACAATCAGGATGCCAATGACGTATAGCCACCAGGAAAGGAGGTTCAGTCGGGGGAAGGCAACATCCTTGGCCCCTATCATAATGGGCAGAAAGAAGTTGCCAAAGACCGCTGGCAGGCCGGGCACCACGATGATGAAGATCATGATGATGCCGTGAAGGGTAAAGAGGGCATTATAGGCCTTGGGACCCATGATGGTGGCGCCAGGGGCGATGAGTTCGGTTTTCATCAGCAAGCCCAGGATGGCTCCTACAGAGAAAAATGCCAGCATGGTGTAGAGATACAACAAGCCGATCCGCTTGTGATCGGTTGAAAAGATCCATGCAGATAGTCCTTTGTATTGCCCCTTGTAATCGAGGTAACTTACATTGTGGGCGTTGTTTGAATCAGACATGTTGTTTTGAGATATGGTTTAAGCCTTACGTTTCTTGGGTTTGATGACAAGGAAAAGGAGAATGACCAGGGCAAAGAACAAGATTATGGTACCTGAAACCTTGGTGATGTTCAGCACATACTGCTGCCCTGCAGGGTCAAAGGTATAGCAATAGGAGAGGACCCTGCTCAGTGAAGGTCCTGATTTGCCTTCTGCAGTCTCGATCACGGCCATCTTGAGGTCGATGGGCAGGAAGTAGGTTCCGTGGAGGTAACGGGTCAATTTCCCGTCAGGGGTCATGAAGATCATAGCTGAGGTATGCAGAAAATCGAAGCCTGTTCGCTTGTACCTGAAACCCACGGCCTGGGTGATGCGGGCTATGTTGGCACTATCGGCAACAAAGAACTGCCACCCGTTGGGATCAATGTCCTTTTTTATCAGGTGGTGGTAGTTGTTTCGGTTTTGGCGTGCCAGTTCAGGGCCTTCCCTGGGGTCGAAACTGATGGATAGGATCTGGTAATCCTCGCCGATGACCAAGTCACTGCGGTAGACAACCTCAGCCATCGATTCCATAAACGGACTGCAGATCCCGGGACAGCGGTAATACACAAGGGCTATCACTGTGGGCTTGTCGACCAGTTGTTCAAGTTTTACCTTTTGACCCAGTTCATTGATAACTTCAATGTCGAGCGGAACATAGGTGTCGAGCCGCTCAAAAATGCCGATTTCTCCTTCATCGGGATTGTATGCCATCTCAAGGTCCTGTGAAAACAAGCCAAGGGGCATGATAACACCGAGAAGAAAAAGAAATATTTTATTCATTGCTGTTGGTTTTTATAAATGATGGTGAATACTATCGTCAAGCATAGGATGATTCTTCGGAACGATGCTCAGTCCAGAGAGGCAGAGGAACACCATAATCAAATAAAGACCAATATATCCGATCCAGATCCCGATTTCAAGGAACCCTAGCTTCAGCGAGCCATAACTTCCCGGCATGATTTGCAGAAAGAGGCTCATCCAGAGGCCAATCATAAGCAGGGCGCTGATGCCGATCAGGACAGGCTTCTTCCTGCCGAAGTCGTCTGCCATGACCACCACAAAAGGAATGGCCCAATTGATAATGGGTTCAGCATAAAAGAAGAACTTCCATTCGCCGTGAAGACGAGGGGTGTAATAAATGGTGGATTCGGGGATGTTGGCATACCAGATAATCAGGAATTGCATGAACCAGAGATACCCGAATACAATGCTGAAGCGGAAGAGGTAGCGGGCCAGGTCGTGGCGGTGTGCCTCCTTAAGCTGTGGAAAGAAGTCCATTCTCTTTAAAAGAAAGATAAGCAAGATAATGATGGCCGTCCCGTAATACATGCTGGTGATCATCGAACGGAATCCAAACATTGTACTATACCAATGGGCGTCGATGGTCATGATCCAGTCGACAGATGCCAGCGAGAAGATCAGCACGGCTGCAAAGATGAATACTTTGGCATAGAATGCGCTTTTGTGATACCATTGCTCGCCACCTATCTGGTCTTCCTTCCTGGCCATGGAGCGCAGGAGGAAGAACAGGGGCACCCAAAGTGCAAAATAGAGGACCATGCGGATCATGAAAAACGGCACGTTGAGGAAAGGCGCTTTGTGGGCCATGAGCTTGTCGGTTTCAGTAATCTCCGGATGGGACCACTCATAGATGTCGTGCAACCCGAAATAGAGTAGGAGCATCAGGATAAAGCCTATGGGCAGGAAGGCGCCTGCTGCCAGAGGGATGCGCTGAATGAGCGCTGACCAGGACGAACCCGAAATATACTGAATGGCGTAAAACATCAAGGCCCCCATGCTCAGGGTGATGAAATACATATTGTTGAGCAGGACATTGGGCCAGGTCCTTGCGGGATCGGAGACAAAGCCTGCAATGACTGCGACAAGCCCGATAAGGATCATTGCAGCAAAGATCAGCATAAACTTTTTGGTGGGTTTAAAACGTGTATCCATAATGGGTTCGGTTTACTGTTCCTGGATTACCTGTTCGATGAACGCCACAATTTTCCAGCGGTCTTCGGGGCGGATGAGGGGGGCGTGGGCTCCCATGACACCCCATCCCATGGAAATGACGTGAAAGATCTCTCCTGAGGGCTGTTCTATAACTTGGGGGGTGATAAGTGAGGCAGGAGGGATGACATATTTACCGCTGGTGTGCAGGCTGCCTTTACCGTCTCCCTGTTCCCCGTGGCAATGCATGCAATAGACTCCATAGAGAACCTTGCCTTGCTCAAGCAGCTCGGGGGTGATCTCAAGGGGGTTTACAAGGTCCTGTGCCGCCTTTGCCCGTCCTTCAAAATCAGCGGCATAGGGATGTGGCTCCATATGTCTGGGAACGGAGCCAGCTACGGGTTCTCTCATGGTTTTGCCGTCCTCCATGGCGGGGTTCTCCGACCAGGTCTCATATGACTGCCCATGGGCCATGTCGGGAAAATACTCATAACCCCTGTCCATCCTGGTCCGGTCGCAACCAAAGAGAACCACCAGGGCCACGGTAAGGAGCCTGATGCCGTGGGTTTTTATCGATGCTGGGTGTATGTTGCCTAACATAATGGAAAAAGTATAGGTTATGCTTCGGTTTCTTTTTCAATGATTTCTTCTGCGCCTTCCTCCCTGAGCCACTCGGTAATCTCGTCAGGGTTGAAATTGCGTTCGAGCACCAGATAGAAGCGGTCAATGGCTGCCCGCGGATCCACCAGCCTCGGGGCTTTGCCCGGGAACATCTTCTCGCTCGTCAGGAAGGAGAAGGTGGTGAAGGCGCCTGTTATCAGGATGCAAAGCAAGTACATCACCACCACCAAGGATGGGAAAGCAAACACCGGCTTACCCCCGTAATGCAGGGGATAATCGATGACTGTGACATAATACACAAAGGCAAAGGTCAGCAGAATTGTCAGAATCCCCGTGAATACCGAGAGATAAGGCAGTTTGGATTCCCTGGTAAGGTTCTTTATCAGGTCATGATCTGCACTGGGACCGTAGATATCCCTGATGTTGACACCGTGCGATTTTAGCTTTTGGGTAGCTTTCAGCAAAAGGGCCTCGTCATCAAATACGCCTATGATTTGTTTAGTGCTCATGGTTTTGCTCTTTTAGTTTTCTTAATTTTTCTGCCCTGGCAATGGGTTTGACCTCATTGATCGCAATGATGGGGATGTAACGGATAAACATCATCATTCCGCAGGTAAACAGGCCGAAGGTTCCCAGGTAGATGCCGATATCCACCATAGTGGGATGATATGGCGTCCAGCTCGATGGCAGGTAGTCTTGCGCCAGGGTTGATACAAGGATGATGTAGCGCTCAAACCACATCCCGATGTTGATGATGATCGAAACAATAAAAAGGATCACCAGGTTGCGCCTTGCCTTTTTAAACCAGAACAACTGGGGGATGATTGCATTGAAGGTAAACATGACCCAGAATTGAACGGAGTAGTTTCCTGTGAACCTGGCACGAAAGAAAGTGAATATCTCGTATTCCACCCCGGAATACCAGGCGGTGAAGAGCTCGGTGACATATGCCAGACCGATGATCAGCGAGCCGAACTTCAGCACCTGGGCAATGTTGTCGAGGTGTTTCTCTGTAATGTAGTCTGTAAGTTTAAATGCCTTTCTGAGCAGGATCATAATTGTAAGCACCATGGCAAAGCCGCTGAAAATGGCGCCCACAAAAAAGTAGGGGGGAAGGATGGTGGTGTGCCAGCCGGGCATTACTGATACCGCGAAGTCGAGTGCTACGATGGTGTGCACAGAAATAACCAGTGGGGCTGCCAGTCCACCCAGAATCTTCATCAGGGTCTCATAGCGATTATAGGAATAAAGCGAGCCGTTCCACCCCATACTGAACATGCCGTAGAGAAATTTGCCCACCTTGTTTTTGGTGCGCTGGGCGATGGTGGCCAGATCGGGTACCATCCCCATATACCACAGCATAATTGAAGTAATCAGATAGGTGGTGATGGCCAGCACGTCCCAGAAAAGCGGCGAGTTGAAGTTGAGCCACAGCAGACGGGTGTTGGGGTATGGGGCAATGTAGAACGCCAGCCAGGGGCGTCCCATGTGCAGCAGGGGAAACATAGCCGCACAGACTACTGCGAATACCGTCATAGCCTCGGCAGCACGGTTGATGGACCCTGCCCACTTCTGGCGGAACACCAGGAAGAAAATTGAAAATGCCGTACCAGCGTGGCCGATGCCAATCCACCAGACAAAGTTGATTATGTCCCATCCCCAGGCCACACTATTGGTTAGCCCCCAGGTGCCCAAGCCCTGGCTGAGCGACATGTATACCGCCCAAGCTCCTATGGCAAGGAGAATGGTTCCAATGGTCATGGCTCCGTACCACCAGAGCGGCGGCTTTTGCTCTACATTGGCAAGCAATTCGTCGGTGATCTGGCCGTAGGTCTTATTGCCCTTCACCAGGGCATATCTGATTTTGTTGTTGAGCATGAACGTTGCTTTATTGTTGGTTCAACATCCTGGTTTTTTTATGAGCGCGGGTTTCTGATCTTTGTCAGGTAACCAACTGATGGCAGAGTATGCAATTCCTCCAGCAGGTGATAGTTCCTGGAATCCTTGATGAGTTGCGAAACCTTACTCTCGGGATCATTCAGGTCACCAAAGACGAGGGCGCTTGATGGACAGGCTTGCACACAAGCGGGCATGACTTCCCCATCCTTCAAGGTGCGTCTTTCCATCTTGGCCTTCAGTTTGGCTTCCTGGATGCGCTGCACGCAGAAGGAGCACTTCTCAACCACCCCCCGTTCTCTTACTGTAACATCCGGGTTCAGTACCATGCGGCCCAGGTCGGTGCTGGTATGGGTGTTGAATTGTTCTTTGGTTGCGTACTCATACCAGTTAAACCGCCGTACCTTGTAGGGGCAGTTGTTGATGCAATACTTGGTGCCTACGCAGCGGTTGTATGTGATCTGGTTTATGCCTTCCTGGCTGTGTGTAGTGGCTGCCACTGGGCATACGTTCTCGCAGGGGGCATGATCGCAATGCTGGCACATCAGTGGCTGGAACACCACACCGGGGTTGTCTGCATCTCCTGTATAATAGCGGTCAATGCGCATCCAGTGCATAATGCGCCTGCGACGTACTTCATCCTTGCCTATGACAGGGGTGTTGTTTTCGCTTTGGCAGGCCACTACGCAGGTGCTGCATCCCGTACAGGCATTCAGGTCGACCATCAGTGCCCAGTGGTGTCCCGGGAATTCGGGATCAGGATATAGGGTGTTGTGATGTTTCAGGTGGTATTCACGCAGCTCGTTGCCTGCCGCAGGGTCGTTCTTGTATTTGTCGAGGGTTGACTCCCTTACGATTGCACGGCCTTCCATGGAGAAGTGCGTCTGGGTGCGGGCAAAGAGGTGTCCTGAGCCCACCTTCGTCCACGAGCTCACCAGGCCATGGAAGCTGCGCTTGGGGCTCAGCAGGAAGGCGTTGCCACCCCTGCCGTCGGCGCTGATGCCGCCCTGGGTGCGTCCGTAACCCAGGGCAATGGCAAGGGTGCCTGCGGCAAGACCTGGCTGAATCAGCACGGGGACTTCCACCTTATCATTGATGCGGATCATGTCTCCCTCTACCAGGCCAAGGCTTGCTGCTGTGGCTGGCGAAACGGCCGAAAAGTTATCCCAACAAACAGAGGTAACGGGATCGGGTAGTTCCTGAAGCCAGGGATTGTTGGCATCGTGACCATCGCCCATCGAAAGACTGGGGTATGTTACATATTCCAGGTCTGCACCCTGGATCTGTTCGCGCAGGGCCGCCATAATATCTCCAAGAGCCCCCGGGTTGGGTAGGAGATTGGCCATTCCACGTGCGGGAACCTCCAGTACCCCTGCCTGCAGGGTCTTGACCCAGAAGTTGGTGGGGTCGGGATAGACATTTTGTTGAGGTAGCAAGTTTTTCTGCCACCAGTTCTTCAAATAGCTGTGGAAATCGGCCTCCCTGCCCAGCCAGGTCAGCAGGCTGTCTTGAAACTGCCTGGTCTTGAACAGCGGGTGGATTAGGGGTTGCATCAGGCTGTAATGCCCTGCCTTGAATTCGGCATCACCCCATGACTCCAAGTAGTGGTGGTCGGGAAGGATGTACTGGCAGACTTCAGCAGTCTCATCCCTGGTAGTGGCGAAGGACAGGCTCAGGCCTGTATTTTTTATTGCATTGACGATGCCTTCCGTATCGGGATATTGGTATACGGGGTTCGTCTGGTAGAACATCACCGCCCCTACCTTTCCTTGACTCATGTCGCTGAGTAAGGTTTCGAAAGCATCATCATCAGACATGCCGGTCATCAGCGGAGTGCTTGTATCTATTGTATTGCCATAAGCACCCGAAAGCTGGTTGATGGCAGCAACCAGCATTTGAACCTCCTTTTGTGGGCTGCCGCTGACCACTAGGGCTCTTCCGCGGTGCTCCATCAACTGCCCGGCAAGGGCATCCACATCATAAGCAGGGGAAACCTCCATTGCAGGGCTTTGTCCTGCAAGACCTGCAAGCTTGTTGTAAAGGGATATCAATATTTTCAGTTCCTCTGAAGGTTTCACGGGAACGCGCTCATCGGCATTGGCGCCGGTAAGTGAAAGCATTCCCTCGAATTGGATGTGTTGCGACATCTCGGGCTTATCGCGGCTAACACGACGCTTTTTGGCATATCGTCTTGCAAATTCCACTGGGGAAAGCCAGGTGCCCAGAAAATCACAACCGAAACCAACAATCAGCTCAGCGTTGTCAAAACGGTAGTCGGGGATAATGGGTTGACCAAACAACTGTTCGTGGGCCTTGCGGATTCCTGCATAGGATACTGCATCCCATGTGACTAACTCCAGGCTGGGATGGGCTGCTTTAAATTCATCGATGAGGGCACGGGTGACGGGGCTCAGCAGGGTGGGGGTCACCAAGGCCATTCGGCCACCCTGGGCTGTGATTTCCCCAAGTTTTTTCACCACATCTGCATCGGCTTCTTCCCACAAAAGGCCTTCACCATTGCGCATCGCTTGCTTGTAGCGAGCTCCCGTATCATAAAGACTGAGCACCGAAGCCTGGACCCGCGCCGAGGTGCCTCCCTTGGTAATGGACGACAAAGTGTTTCCCTCAATCTTGATAGGCCGTCCGTCTCTGTTTTTTACAAGCACAGGACAGTAATCATTTCCGCGCAGGTAAGTAGAGGCATACCACGAGGCCTTCCCGGGGATCAGTTCTTCAGGCTGGTTGAGATAAGGGATAGCCTTCTTTACGGGGTTCTCGCAGGCCGAGAGAACTGTGGCTGAAAAGAAACTTATCCCGCACCACTTCAAAAAGTCGCGCCGCGATGAGGATTTTGAGTTGTCGTCATCGGCCAGGATGTCTATCATCGATTTGGCTTGGTGGTCCGCAGGAAGTTCATCGGCTTGCAGATGCTCCGCTCTCTGAACCTCTTTTAAACTTTTCCAGTATTTCTTTTCCATTGGAAACAGTTTGTATTTCTATGTGCTTTTCATTTTCATTACATATGATCAGACAAGGATTCTGCCAACTGTTTATCAGTAATGGCACTTCATGCAGTCTTCCCCGCCAATCTGGGCGGCCTTTACGGCATCAATCTTTCCATCCTTAATGTCTTGATGCAATTGCTTGTAGATCCCGAAATAGGGGTTGCCCACAAAATCCGCATCATTGTCGCGGTGGCAGGTAAGACACCAGCCCATGCTCAGGTCGGCATGTTGATATAGGACATGCATCTCCTCCACGGTGCCATGGCATTCCAGGCATTCTAACCCGCCCGCATTCACGTGCTGGGCGTGGCTGTAAAAGGTGTGGTCTGGAAGGTCGTGGATGCGCAACCATTCGATGGGCTTGCCGCTTTCCTCGGCTTGGTGTATCTTGTTGATCTCAAAACGCCCCGAACGGGTCCCCTCGCGAATAACCCCATGGCAGTTGAGGCAGGTATTGTTGGATGGGATCCCAGAACTGGGACTGAACTGGTTCACTGTATGGCAGTAGTTGCAGTCGATGGCATTTTCGCCTGCATGCACCAAGTGAGAGAACTTGATGGGCTGATCGGGTGCATACCCTTGCGTGCGCCCCAAGTTGCGGCTCTCGGCTACGGCATATTGCATATGCACCACCAGGCCCACAATGAGAATCAGCACGTGGATTGCCTTGAAACGAACCTTCTTTGTGATCAGCAGGTCAACAACGGCCAGCAGCATCAACACACCCAGTCCCCAGAATATAATGGAATTCACCGGGTAAGCCCTTAACTCCCCGGGGCCTTCCTCTAAGATGGCTTCATAATAGGCTTCCAGTTGTCTTTCTTCTTCAAGGGTTACGGTCATGTCTAGGTGGTCAGTCATCATGCGCATACCGGTGGGGTTGTTCATTTTCTGCTGTATCCTGTATTCAGGATCCTTATGCCATGCCAAGGCCAGGTCAAACGCCGAAGGATTCCAGTTCAGCGTATCCGTCCGGCTGGTGTAATGACAGGATGCACAGGAATGGGCTCCGCTCCCAAAAGGCACAAGGCCCTTGAACAGCCGCTCCCCCCTTCTTAAATCCTGTTTGCTGTAGCCTCCCCGGGCGTATGCCTCGGCGGGCTGATTTTCGGTGATTTCTGCTGCTGCCTCCGCAGTCTCCTCCACAAGGCTGTCAACCGTTTCTACCACACCCTCTGCCTCCCCAGCCAGGGTGTCCTGTCCTTGTACAGCTTTGGGCAACCAGCAAATGATGCTGATCAGCAGCACCAATACCATTGGAAATACTTTCCCGAGTCGGATAATTCCTTCTTTAAAGGTGTTGTGCATGTTGTTATTGGTTTGAATGCAAACATAGCAAACTTGCTTACCTACCCCAATCAATCGGTTCAGGTGCTTATACGTTTTAAGAACGTTTTGAAAGCCAGCCCTTTGAAGAGGGAGTAGTGACTTGATTTGGCCTGTGTTTATAGCCTCGGCGGTAAAATTATAAAAAATAGTTTCTCTTTTTCCTATTCGTGCTAATTCATAATCATTCAAAATAAAGCCCACCAAAAGATGGTATTCTCTGCTAAGGATAGATTATTCGGGCGATCTTTGCATTAATTAACATTAGGATGGGCATTCCCGCAAATTTAAAGGTAGTTGATGGACCAATATTTTTTTATAAATTCAGTACCACCACGGTGTTTTTTTTTAGAAAAACCAATTTCTTTTGCTTTTTCTCAAGATAATGCCCCATTTTTGCTTCGAATAACATAAACTTGCATAATCAGCGTTAGAATTAGAATAAGACCTTCATGTGAACCATAAGTAAGGATTGAACCTTGCAATGGGTTGTTTCAGGGAAGTCAAATTTAATGCCGTTTCAACCGAGCCAAATGTCAAAGAAAACAACTCAGCCAAAATCTTCTGAAAGCCTTTCAACAGTGCCTGTATGGGTTCTTGATGATGATGTCATGATGGTAAAGGCAATTGAGAAAAAACTTTCGTCCAATGGCTATGTGAGCCGTGGATTTACAGATACAGGTTCTTTTATGGAGGCCTTTTTGGACGGCGATCAGAATGGATTGCTTTTGCTGGTCGATTACCAGCTGGGTTCAACCACTGGCCTCTCTGTCATCAGGGATATTCAGGCAAAGGGATTCCACCCGTCCTTTCTGGCTATGACAGGTTATGGCGATGAAAAGGTGGCGGTTTCCATGATGAAGGCCGGTGCCATCGATTACCTGGTAAAGGAGAAAGGCTTTGTTGAACACATCCCCCTGGCCGTGGATGCCGCCTTTAAGCAAATTGAACTTAACCGCAAACTGGATAAAGCCCATGCCGCTCTGAAACGCAGCCTCGAAAAGCATAAAATTCTCAATAAGAAAATCCAGGAACAAAACAAGGCACTGGCTAATGAAAAGGCCAGGGTGGAAAAGCTCCTTCAGAATATCCTCCCCTCCAAGGTTGCAGGCGAATTACTCACGGTTGGGACTGCAAAGGCCAGGTATTTCCCCTGTGTCAGTGTGCTTTATGCCGATGTGGAAGACTTTTCAGCCAAATCAGTATTGTTTTCTCCCATTGACCTTGTGGAAAAACTCGATGAGTATTTCAGCGCTTTCGATGTGATCATCGACCGGTTGAAGCTTGAAAAAATAAAAACCATTGGCGACTGCTATATGTGTGCCGGTGGCATCCCCGAGTCCGACACCCTTAACCCGGCGCGCGTGGTGCTGGCAGGGCTTCAAATACAAGACCTCATCGCGCGCAAGGTCAGCGAAGCCAATGCCGAAGGCCAGCCCTTTTTTACAATGCGGGTGGGCATCCATACGGGAGAAGTGGTGGCCGGGGTCATCGGGCGCAGGAAATTCTCCTATGACATTTGGGGCAATGCCGCCAACAAAGCCCATTGGATGGTGCAGTCCAGTCTCGAAAATATGGTCAACATCTCTGCTGAATCTTACGAATATGTGGCCCAATACTTCGAATGCACCTTCAGGGGAATGGTCAAAACAAAACATTTCCAGCAGGAAGGAATGTATTTTGTCCAGCAACTGAAACCTGAATTTGCAGAAGATGAGGCAGGCCTGATTCCCAACCAGAAATTCCTCGAAGCCACAGGCCTTGACTGATGCCAAAAGCATGGCCTCCCCTTCGCATGAAGTACTTTTTATGCTATTCAGCCCCGCTTATTGTTTAAATCTTAGATTATTGTAAATTTGCTTCTTCATAAGGATTTGCCATAACCCCATTCAATGGAGCAATATTTCGATGACCCCGCGAATCAGCAGTTTGTTATCTCTGTAGTTGAGGATGACCTATCGCTGAACCGCCTGATTCAGAAAACCCTCGAAAAAGAAGGCTATGTGGCCAAAGGTTTTCTCTCAGGGTCAGAAGCCCATGCCTGGATTACCGCCAATCCAAAACAGGATACCCTCATCCTGCTCGACTACCGTCTTGCCGACATCCACGGTGAGGAACTTATTAAGCAATTACGTCGCGAAAACCGCGACCTCCCCTTTGTGATCATCACAGGACACGGGGACGAACGCACTGCCGTTGAAATGATGAAACTGGGCGCCCTCGATTACCTGGTCAAGGACAACAGCTTTATCGACCTCTTGCCTTCGGTCATCCACCAGGTGGTGGGCAGGCTCAGCATCCAGAAACAACTAGTCGAGTCGCAGGAAGCCCTGCGCCAGAGCGAGGAAAAATACAGGAGCATCTTTGACAACATTCAGGATGTCTATTTTGAACTCACCCTTGAGGGAAATGTCATTGAACTTTCTCCTTCCATCGAACAGATTTTCCAATACAAGAAAGAGGAACTCCTTGGTAAACCCCTCTTTAGTGAGCGAAGCAAAAAAGAGGTGTTTTTTGAACACCTCAACGAAAAAGGCTACATGTCCGATTTCGAAATGCTCCTGAGCCGCAAAAACAAGGAAACGGTCTCTTGCTCCTTTACCTGTAAATATATTTACGACCACGATGGCGAAGCTATTATGATCGTGGGCTCCATTCGCGATATCAGCGAACGCAAACTCGTGGAAGAAAACCTCAGGATCAGTGAGGAACGCTACCGTATTCTGGCAGAGACTTCCAGTGACATGATCTCAAAGCACAGTTGGGACGCCACTTATGTGTATGTTTCCCCCGCCAGTAAAAAATTGTTGGGATATGAGCCCGAGGAAATGATCGGAAAATCCGCTTATGTGTTCATCCATCCCGATGACATTGACTTGGTCAGAAGAAACCATATCGGGCTGCTTGAAACCCATCATGACAATTTTGTCGAAAGCTACCGTATCCGCCAAAAAAACGGGAATTATATTTGGTTTGAAACCAATAATCAGGTGCTCTTCAACCCCAAGACCAAACTGGTCGAGGAAATCGTTTGCGTGAGCCGCGATGTGACAATCCGAATGGAAAAAGAAGAGTTGTGGAAAGCCAAGGAAGTGGCCGAACGCTCCAACAGGGTGAAGTCAGAATTTTTGGCAAATATGAGCCATGAGATCAGGAACCCCCTGAATGCCATTATCGGGATGACCCGAACTCTTGGGAAATCATACGTCGACAAGGAACACCAGGGCATCATCAACTCCATTCTCATTTCGGCTGGCAACCTGCTGCATATCCTGAACGACATCCTGGACTTCTCGAAAATTGAAGCCAACAAAATAGACCTCACCTTTGCTGACTTCAACCTGCGGACTGCCCTGGAAGAAACCCTTGTCGTCTTTGAACCCCAGGCCAACAGCAGAAACATCGGCCTGCAACTGAACTATGGCAAGGACGTGCCCGACTGGTTTCACGGCGATGAAAAGAAAATATGCCAGGTGCTGAACAACCTCCTGAGTAATGCCCTGAAATTTACCAATGAAGGGAAAATTGAGACAGGCGTAATCAATAAATCGGCCCAGAAGGAAAACATTCGGCTGGAGTTTTATGTTAAAGATACAGGGATCGGTGTGAAGGATGAAGACATCCCCCTTATGTTCGAATCGTTCCGTCAGCTGGATATCTCCTCAAGGAAAGAATACCAAGGAACGGGACTGGGGCTGAACATAGTGAAAAGCCTGGTTGAAATGATGAATGGTGAAGTGAAGTTTGAAAGCGAATATGGGGTGGGAAGCAGGGTGTCTTTCGAGATTCCCCTGGTGTTAGCCCGCGATCAGCGGATAGAAGCGGATAAGGAAGTTGATGAACCTTTGGATATGGAGCAACCAGCTAGCAATCTGAAAATTTTGGTCGCAGAAGACGATGCCATCAACCAGTTGTACCTGGCTGGTTTCCTGCGCTCGCAAGGATGGTCTGTCGATACTGCTGCCAATGGCTTGATAGCCATTGAGAAGTTTACGGCCAATCCCTACGATCTGGTTCTGATGGATGGACAAATGCCCCGTATGGATGGCTTCGAAACAGCCCGCCGCATCCGTGAAATGGAAAAAGACACGGGAAAGCACGTCCCCATAGTTGCCATTACGGGCTATGCCATCCCCGGCGACCGCGAACGCTTCCTCGAAGCGGGAATGGATGATTACGTGTCAAAGCCCATTGACGAACGCAAACTCATCGAGATCATCAACCGCATGACCCGCTAATTTCCCTGCCTGATGCCCGCTTTTTGGGCTGGCCTCCCTAATATTTCCAGGTTAAATCCCCCTTTAATTAAGGATTTGTTGTCTTTCTCAAGCTACACCAAGAAGGCTTTTTGCCCTTGTTGAAAAGACGCCTGTGGTGTTTTTGAAAAGAACCGTAGCCATACAATCCAAAGGTTTTGACGGTTTAAACCGAATTAACACCGTCTAAATTCCGTTTAAACTCCAATCCTGATACTTGGATGAAGGATGTCAGAATCAGCCCGAATGCAATGGTAAGTCGATTGGTAATCAATGCTTTGAGGTAAAAAGGGTATGGAGTGTGCCTGGAGGTAATTCTCCAGGAGCCAACTGGGTTCTGCCCATAAAAAGAGGGCCGTCTCAAAAACTATTGAGACGGCCCCCTTAAGGGTTTTTCCTTGAATTATTCGTTGATTGCCTGCACTCCCGGCAGGACCTTGCCTTCCATGTATTCGAGCAGGGCGCCGCCACCGGTGCTGACATAGCTTACCTGCTCGGCAAGGCCAAGCTGGTTGATGGCTGCTACCGAGTCACCCCCGCCAATCAAAGTGAAAGCGCCGTTTTTGGTGGCCTTTACCAAGGCCTCGGCAACGACTTTGGTTCCCTTCGCAAAGTTCTCCATCTCGAAAACACCCATGGGACCGTTCCACAGCACCGTTTTCGATTGCTCAATGACTTTACTGAAGGCTTCCCGACTCCCGGGGCCAATGTCGAGGCCCAGCCAGCCTTCGGGAATGGCATCCGCTTTCACTTCCCTAGTGTTGACATCGTTGGCAAAGGTGTCAGCAATGATGGCGTCGGTAGGAATGTGCAGTTTCACCCCTTTGGCCTTGGCTTTTTCAATGATCTCTCCGGCCTTTTCCAGAAAGTCGTCTTCTACAAGGCTCCCGCCGATGCTGCCTCCCCGGGCCTTGATGAAGGTGAACATCATTCCGCCGCCTATGATCAGGTCATCGACCTTGTCGAGCAGGTTCTCAAGGATCTGTATCTTGGTGCTGACCTTGGCTCCTCCGATGATGGCGGTGTAGGGCCGCTTCACATCCCTGATTACCTTGTCGATGCTTGAAAGCTCATTGGCCATCAGGTAACCAAAAGCCTTATTCCTGGGGAAGAATTTGGCAATGATGGTGGTGGAAGCGTGGGCGCGGTGGGCGGTTCCGAAGGCATCGTTAACATATACATCGGCTAGCTGAGCCAGTTTTTGGGCAAAGGCTTCATCGCCCTTGGTCTCTTCCCTGTAAAAACGCAGGTTTTCGAGCAACAATACTTCGCCGGGCTTAAGGTTAAGGGCTTTTTGGTGGGTGAGGTCACCAATGCAGTCATCGGCAAACCTGACGTCGATGCCCAGCAGCTTGCTGAGGTGGTCGCGCAGGTGGCGCAGAGAGTATTTGTCTTCGGGTCCTTCCTTGGGACGTCCCAGATGCGACATAACAATGACCGCTCCCCCGTCTTCCAGTATCTTTTTTATGCTGGGGATGGCCGCCCGCATGCGCGAATCGTCAGTGATCTGAAATTCACGGTTGAGGGGAACATTGAAATCCACACGCATAATGGCCCGTTTGCCCTTGAAATCAATTCCATCAATTGTTTTCATGTTTACTGTTTTTTGAGGTTTAATGTTTCCGAATTTTGAATAAAAAAAGCAGGGTTCTGGGTTTTTGCCTCCTGCCTTAACATTATTTCAGTTAAATTTGCAAGCCTTCTTTCTTCTGAAAAGAAGCATAAAATTAATGATTTTCACCGGAATTATCGTCACCAAAAATAGAGGTGTATGAACCCATTTCCTGAGACCGTTACTTCCAAGCTCCCCCAGACGGGCACCTCAGTTTTTGCGGTGATGACCCAGCTGGCCCAGGCCCACGGTGCCATCAACCTTTCGCAGGGGTTTCCTGATTTTCCCGTGTCGGAAAAGCTGATTGAATTGGTTTCAAGGCATTTGCGCCTGGGACACAACCAGTATGCCCCCATGCCCGGCCTGATGCGCCTCAGGGAACGTATTGCCGTAAAGACGGAAGCCCTCTATGGCGCGCAATATGACCCGGAAACAGAAATTACAGTAACGGCGGGGGCCACCCAGGCCATCTTTACGGTTATCAGTGCCTTTATCCGCGAAGAGGATGAGGTGATCGTTTTCGAGCCTGCCTACGACAGCTATGTGCCTGCCATAAAACTCAACGGGGGTGTCCCCATCATTTCGAGGCTGAAAATGCCCGATTATCATATTGATTGGGATGAGGTGCGGAAACTCGTCAGTTCACGCACCAAGATGATCATCATCAACAGCCCTCACAATCCCAGCGGGAGCGTGTTGTCGGCTGCCGACCTGGCTGAACTCGAACGCCTGACTAGGAATACGGACATCCTGATCCTGAGCGATGAAGTGTATGAGCATATCATTTTCGATGACAAGCGCCACGAGAGCGTTTGCCTCTACCCGGCCCTTGCCGAGCGAAGCCTTGTGACCTGCTCCTTTGGCAAGACTTTCCACGCCACGGGCTGGAAGACAGGTTATTGCGTTGCACCCGAAAATCTTATGCATGAGTTTCGCAAGGCCCATCAGTTTACTGTATTTTGTGTGAACCACCCGATGCAGCAGGCCCTGGCAGATTATCTGGAAGACCCTGCACACTACCACGGGCTGGGTGCGTTTTACCAGGAGAAGCGCGACTTCTTCATCAAAGCCCTGAAAGCTTCACGCTTTAAGCTGATTCCTGCCTCAGGAACCTATTTCCAGTTGCTGGATTACAACCATATCTCTGAGGAGGATGAGATGAGTTTTGCCCAGCGTCTTACCCGCGAATTCAAGGTGGCTGGGGTTCCTACCGCTCCCTTCTACAGCAAGGCTGCCAACGACGGGGTGTTGCGCTTCTGTTTTGCCAAGTCGAATGATACCCTCGAAAAAGCAGCGGAGATATTATGCAAAATCTAAACGTAACCATCGTTCAGTCGACGCTTTATTGGGAAGACCCTGCCCGAAACCTGGAGATGTTCGCCAAAAAGATTGAAGACCTTCAGGAAGAAACCGACCTGATTGCCTTGCCCGAGATGTTTACCACGGGCTTTACGATGAACCCACAAATAGCCGCGGAACCTGCGAATGGCAGGGCTTTGCAATGGATGGGACAAATGGCTGCCTCGCGCAATTGTGTCATTTGCGGAAGTGTGGCCGTGGAAGACCAGGGAAAGTATTACAACCGTTTCTTTTGGGTTAGGCCCGATGGCAGCTTTGAGACCTATGACAAGCGGCACCTCTTCACCTTTGCCGGCGAGAACAAGGATTATGCAAAGGGATCAGGTAAACTGATCGTTGAGCTGAAGGGGTGGCGGATCATGCCGCTGATATGCTATGACCTTCGCTTTCCTGTCTGGAGCCGTAACCGCTACCGAGAGGGAAAGGGCTTCGATTACGATGCCCTTTTGTATATTGCAAGCTGGCCTGCCACCCGCAGCCACGCCTGGCGAATCATGATGATGGCCAGAGCCATCGAAAACCAGGCCTATGTGATTGGCGTCAACCGCCTGGGTGTAGACGGGAACGAGATACAATATACAGGCGATTCGGCCGTGATCAACCCCTTGGGCGAGAACCTCAGCAACCTCCTGCCCAACCAGGAAGGTATGGAAACCGTCATCATGCCTCGTTGCCCGCTCAACAGTTTCAGGGAGAGCTTTCGTGCCTGGGCCGACTGGGATGACTTCAGGATGGAGTAGACCACCGGTTTGAAAAATCGGGTGGCCCTTGCTTAAGGCCCGTAAACTTCCTCTTTTGTCTTTCGGAAAAACTTCTCCAATAGCGGGTTGCCCGGTTCGGAGATGCTGCACATAAGGTTCAGCACAGGTCCCGGGGTGAATCCGTCATAGGAGGGTTGCCTGTAATGGTAATCTAAAAGATGAAAACCATTTCGCCTGTAGAAGGCCACACGCCTGCGGGTCATCTCATCCTGAGGAGGCTCCACTTCGAGTATTACCGGGCAAGGATAATGGGTCAGAACCCATTGAAGCATGCCTTCACCAATCCTGTGGCCGCGGAAAGCAGGCCAAACGGCCAAATGCTCGATGAATGCAAACGAATCAAAATCCCAAAGGGTGAAGAACCCCAGGTTTTTCCCTTCGCTCTCAGCCAAAAAAATACTGCACGAATTTTTATTTAGGAATTGCTGCTTGAAGCCTTCAAAACGCCTTCTTTCATTGGGGAGAAAAGCGTCAAGATACAAATCCCTGATCTGCTCAAGAGCAGTTTCTGAGGTTGCTTTCAGGAGCTGGATGTCCATTGCCTTTTCTTAAGGGATCAGGGCTCTACGACTTCCTGGTCAATTCTCAGGTTCTCAATAATGAAGTTCTGGCGGTCGGGAGTGTTCTTGCCCATATAGAACTCAAGCATTTCAGCGATGCCCAGATCTTTTCTGAGGATCACCGGGTCGAGGCGTATGCTTTTCCCGATAAAGTTAATGAACTCATCAGGTGATATCTCGCCGAGGCCCTTGAAACGTGTGATCTCGGGCTTGGGTCCCAGTTGTGCCATGGCGTCAAGCCTTTCCTGATCGGAATAACAGTAAAAAGTCTTTTGCTTGTTGCGGACGCGGAACAGGGGAGTCTGCAGGATATAGAGGTGGCCGTTTCGGATCAGGTCGGGGAAAAACTGCAGGAAAAACGTGAGTAACAACAGGCGGATGTGCATCCCGTCTACGTCCGCATCGGTGGCAACGACCACGTTGTTGTAGCGCAGGTCTTCCAGACTATCCTCTATGTTTAGGGCGGCTTGCAGCAGGTTGAATTCTTCGTTTTCGTAAACGATTTTTTTGGTCAAGCCATAGCTGTTCAGAGGCTTTCCTTTGAGGCTGAAAACGGCCTGGGTGTTTACGTCGCGCGCCTTGGTGATGGAGCCGCTGGCAGAGTCGCCCTCCGTAATGAAGAGAGTGCTGTCGAGGCGTAGGGGGTGATTATCGCTATAGTGTACCCTGCAGTCTCGAAGCTTCTTGTTGTGCAGGCTAGCCTTTTTGACCCTTTCACGGGCCAGCTTTTTGATGTTGGCCATGTCCTTGCGCTCCTTTTCCGATTGCTGGACCTTGTGCAACAGAGCATCGGCTGTTTCGGGGTTCATGTGCAGGAAGTTGTCCAGCCTTCGCTTGACAATATCTACAACATAGTTGCGGATGGTGGGGCCGCCAGGTTCGATGTATTGCGAACCCAGCTTGGTCTTGGTCTGCGATTCAAAGACAGGCTCCTGCACCTTGATGCTCATGGCCACGATCAGGGAGGTCTTGATGTCATTCGAGTCGAAATCCTTTTTGTAAAATTCCCTGAGGGTCTTGTTGAGGGCTTCACGGAAGGCCGCCTGATGGGTGCCCCCTTGGGTGGTGTGCTGGCCGTTGACGAAGGAATAGTACTCCTCGCTGTACTGGCTGGTGCTGTGGGTTAAGGCAAACTCCAGGTCTTCTTCCTGGATGTGGATGATGGGGTAGCAAACAGCGGTGTCAATATTGTGGTTCAGTAAGTCGAGCAGACCGTTCTGCGACTGGAACTTCCTGCCATTGAAAATGATGGTCAGGCCACGGTTCAAATATACATAGTTCCAGAGCAGTTTTTCTATGTATTCATCAATATAGCGGTACTTGCCGAAGATGTCCTCATCGGGCACAAAGCTGATGATGGTGCCCCCGCGCCCTGTGGTTTCCTTTTCCTTGCCATCGCCAATCAGGAGTCCCTTTTCAAATTCTGCGGCTTTTGACAGGCCTTCGCGGATCGATTCAATGCGGAAATAACTCGAGAGGGCATTCACTGCCTTGGTCCCGACCCCATTGAGTCCTACGGTTTTTTTGAAGACCTTGCTGTCGTATTTTGCTCCAGTGTTGATCTTGGAAACTACATCAACCAGCTTGCCTAAAGGGACGCCCCGCCCGTAGTCGCGCACGGTGACCTTCTTCTCGTCAATACTGATCTCAATGGTTTTGCCAAAACCCATGATGTATTCATCGATCGAGTTGTCGATGACTTCCTTGAGCAATACATACACTCCGTCGTCCTGGGATGCCCCGTCACCGAGTTTACCGATGTACATCCCGGGGCGTAACCTGATGTGCTCTTTCCAGTCAAGGGTCCTTATGCTGTCTTCTGAATATTTTTCCGTAGTCATTGTCA
>JAAYLH010000106.1 GCA_012521995.1 Bacteroidales bacterium
GGATCCGTGGTGCCGTCGCATTCCAGCGTAAGGTCAGCCAGCAGGGTATCATCAATCACCGGAGCAGTGGTATCCACGATGGTAAAGCTTGCAGAAGTGGCAGTGGTGTTTCCACAATCATCTTCAGCGGTCCAGGTGACCAGTGCACTTCCAGTGGCTCCGCAGTCATTGCTCAGGGCAGTGAAATCATGGGTGATGGAAACATTTCCACAGCCATCGGAAGCAGCCACATTGGCCAGCCAGTTGTTAAGCTGGGTTGTATTACCGCTTCCATCGCATTCTACGGTAAGATCTGCAGGAATGGTAGTGAAAACGGGAGCAGATACATCTTCAACCAATACCTCAAGCTGACAGCTTGAATCACAGTCATTGCCATTGGTAACTGTGAGTTCAATGGTAAAGGGAAGTTCGCAATCATCTCCAACAAGGATATTTACCGTTTGTTGGGTATTTGATCCACTGATGGATGCATTGCCGGTCACTATCCATGCATATTCGTCCATCCCTTCAGTTGCACTGAATTGCAAGGCAGCGCCAGGGCAAACAGGACTGGCTGGCCCGGTAATCAAACACTCAGGGTTTTCATAAACCGTAACGTTTATGGTTGCTCTGCTCGGACTGATACATTGTGCACTGATCCCCTCTGCCACATAATAACTCGTGGTTCCTGGAGGTGTGGTTAGCGGCGTGATGCTGTATGTAGGAAGCTCGCTGCTGAGGGTGGTATAATAAAAAAGCAGTGGATATTCCGGGCTGCTGGGGGTGGCAGTCAAAGGCTCAGCTAAATCCCCTTCGCAATAAAATACATCACTAACCGAAGGCGTCGAAGAAATGGTCGTGATTACAATGGTAAATGGCCAGTAGCAATCCGTGATACCGGGTGGTATAGCATAATAAGTTAAATTGCCTGTGGTGGCAGGAAAACCTGTGGCATTGGTATATTCAATGGTTCCTGAACCAACCGGGTATTCATTGTAAAACCTTGAGCCAATTGGGAAAAACCCGTTGACATCTGTAAAGGGGATAGTCGTACCCGTAACATTGCAATAGGTGAAAACCCTGGTGGAATAATCCTGATCATTGCAGTTTTCGGCTATATATTCTTCGCGGTCAATAAGAATGCTTACCGGATCATAAATGGGCTGACCGGCACAAACACCGTCGGTTTCAAAACCCTGGATAAAGCCAGATCCTGAAAAGGTGTTGTTGTTGATATCCCCAAAACCACTGAACCCGCCGTCAACGGTTACCGCTGGATCACATTGTGGATTGGATAGGATAAAGCAGTCTTCGGTTACCCTGAAGCGATAGGTTAGAACCGCCAAGACATCTTCTGGCTCGTCGGGCAAAGGAAGGTATCCAATATTCCATATAATGGAACCCGTGGCTCCCTCCAGAGGGTCAAAATAGGGCTGCTCCCCGTTAAATCCCTCCGTGTAAAAGAAGACGGCAGAACTTGAGACAAAATCAATAGTATAAGGAATGGGAATAGTGATCAAAAAATCATTGATAGCCTCTGTTCCATAATTCAGCACCTCAAGGGTGTATTCAATTTCATCGCCGGGGAGAACCGGATTGCCGGGAATATAGGGTTGATCATTTACGGTGATCACCTCATTGGATGCGAGAGGCTCAGGGGTGTATGCCTCCACCGCCATGGCCATACAGAAAATGATATAGGTATCCTGGGTGGTGCCATACCTGAAAGTGGTGGACGTCTGGTCATTGGTGATGATGCTGTTGTTGGCATTTGGAATCTCAAACATGGAAATGTCGAGCCCCGTGTTATTAACCAGGTTGGGGTTCCTTTCTGTGTTTTCAATGAAAATGGAACTATTGAAAAAGTTATTGGTCGTATTGCCCCCGTGAGTCAGGTTAATCCATTGGTTATCAGAATAATTACGAATTTGAAAGTAATCACCCGAAATTCCACGATCGCCTTCCCCAGCCATTAACCCCAGTTTCATAATGACGTCTCCATCCGGAACCGTCTGAAAACCGGATACCGGGATTTCCTGGCTGGTGGTAGTGCTTCCCACAACGTAAGCGTGGCCGTCAAAAATGGTTATGTTGCGGTATTTCATCAGCGAGTTTTCATATACCACGATCAATCCCCAACCACCAAAAAAGCCTGTGCCACCTCCATTGCCTTCACGCAAGGCGATGTCGGCCACAAAGTACTCACCAATACCGTTTTGACGAACATAATCGGTCACTTCGGCATAGGCTGAATACATATACCCATCCGTATTCGTTGGATAATAAATGTTGCGGGTGAAATTTACATCTGTCGCATTTATTTGTGTGTATCCTGAAGCGGATTCATGTTTCAGGTATACCACACTTTTATCCAACGGCTTGGTTAAACTGACTAAAGGAAAATAGGTCCCTGAAACATTAACGAATGCTCTTGCAGATTGTGCTGTTGAGTTTCGCCCATCTCTGTATAAACGGTTTACTGTTAAGGTGATGCCCCCGCTCTCGGAGTAAATTACATAGGGAGTTGAAAGATAAGCATTGTCAGCATCAATGGAGGAGGTGGAAACGCTTGTTACCGGGCCTCCATTTATACTTACCTGCAGGGTCTGGTTACCATTATTGTGGGCGTAAATAAATTCTACAATATCACCTAATGCATTTTGAGGAGAAAATCGGTAGGTGAGCGTTCTGTTATTGGAGACCCCAGAACGGATTACTGTTAATTGATAATTTGTATACTGAATTGAATTTGTTGTACTGATAACCAAGTCATTATTAATAGCTTGAGGAATTGTACCAGGGACATCCTTGGTAACCTCAAACGTATTCGGACTAGTGCCGTCATGTGCCCTGCCGGTCCAGTACAAGCCGGCATAAATGATGTTGCTGCACTCGGGAATGGCCCCGTTTTCTGTCGAAAACCCAAGGGTAGCGGAAGAAGAGTTAAAGGTGTTGCTTACACCATCCACGTCCACATAAACCATATTATTTTCATTACCAAGGTTGTCTGCATAATTCTGCAAGGTAAGATTCGTATTCCCAATCATGGTAAAGTCACCCTTGATGTTATAAATGGTTTGAGCAGGGGTGTACTGTGAAGTGCGCTGGGTGAAGGGAACCCTTACCTGGGCATCGGAAACGGCGGGAAAAGCCATCAGGAACGTAAATCCCAAAACAACTGAAAGTAAAGTCCTGATTTTTCTGAGGGTAAAGTTTTTTCTCATCGGCTAAGGTTTTTAAGGGAATTATTCCGGAATGCTAAACTGGTAAGTAATCCCAAGACTGGTGTCCTGGTCCTGAATGATCTTTTTTACCTGGTCTTTCAGGCAGTCGTGCATCCCATTGCCACAGGCATCAAAACCAAAAACAAAGGATATATATTTGAGGTTGGGGAATTGTTCCAGACCTTTCAAATCAAGGGTCATCAAGAGCTCCTCCGCCGATTGAATGTTGAAGCGGATGAGTTCTACCTCCTGAAAGGCAGGATGGCTTTCATACAGCCTGGATGTGGAGGCGGGATCACAAAACAGGGTCAGGGGATTTCCGGGTCCCGCTAAGGTGATCTGCCCATTAGTAATGTAAACCGAAGGATTTGCCCCGAAGAAAAGTTGCTCAAGCTGGGCGTCCTTGTCTGCAAAAGTACCGCTCCCGACGAGGTATGGCTCTGCGGGCTCCTGGGCCATCAGCCCGTTCAGGGTTAGCATCAGGGTCAGGAAAAAAACCAACCCCAACCTTATTCCACCCGAAACAGGCATTGCATGATCATTGCCCTTTCGAAACCCCATAAAGCCTTCAAATATTTGCTCCCTGTTTTCCAAGCGTATGTCTTTTTTCATGCTGGATTAATTTTGGTGGGTATCTTTTTTGAGTAAATTATTTATCATTCTTAAATGCATAAACATACCCTGAGGGCTTAGCCACAATAAATGGAAAGCCTTGCTAGCAGCCTTTCTATAATAAATTCGGTTAAAGATAAATCCTCCCCTTGGTATTTACATAACAAAGATAGAAATTCATCTTATAAAAACTAATGAATTATAGGAACTGTTGATAACAAATGCGAAATTGTTAATAGATTTTTGTTGCGCAGGTTTTGTATGAAAATATGTTGATTATTTTTGCTTTAAGCAATCCTCTTTGTTTTCAGGATATAATTTCACCTTTACTTATCTAAATTACCTCGGAAATCAGATGTTTTTTAGTCTAGTTGTTAATATCGTTTCAATTTTGAGGATGAATTGCCTCAAAAAAGATTCCGATGCTTGTTGGGTCTGGATATGTTGTATTTAAAATGGTTTTTTCAAATACTAAAGCCTGTAAAAAGTAGCTAAAAAAGTTCAATGGATCGCAATAGGCTGAAATACAACAAATAAAAAGGGCCGCCTCTTGTTTATGGCGACCCTTTTTTAGAATAATGTGTTGGATTTAACCTAGTAAACCCTGATCAGCCTTCCTGTTATAGTTTCCTTTCCGGCTGTCAGGCGGTAGAAATAGAATCCGGCGGGTAATTCCTTTCCATTAATTACTACCGTGTGTTTTTCATAGGCTTCAACCGGGCCTTCAAAAGGCACGTTGATCCGTTCACCCGTTATGTCAAACAATTCCAGGGTGACCTGCCGGGGTTCCTCAAGCTGGAACTCCAGGGTGAATTGACTGCGGAATGGACTGGGGAATGCCTTCGCCTGTATGGTGCCATCCAATTCAACCGCTCTGTTTGAGTTGTCTGGCGTGTCAGCCTGTGCAATACCCTGCAGTGTTTCCACACAATGGTTTTTATCTACCCAGTCACCAATGAATCCTGCGGCTTTGTTGACCTGGCCGTTGGCGGGAGCAGGATAAACCTTGGCAAAGTAATTGTCGATAACCATCACAGCTTCCTGCAATTCAGAAAACTCGCTGAGTGTCACCCCGCTGAGGTAAATTGTAGCGTACTGGGTGAAAGCTCTTTTGGTTGGCGAATTCGGTGGCCAGAACTGCTGTCCCTCAGCTTGTGAAAAGCTTAAGCCTCCTACAACCACATCATAAGGCCATACCGCTTGTGGTTTTGCAAACCAATAACCTTGTGAAAATGAACAAAGCACCAGGGTCCCCTCCTCAAAGTGGGCAACCAGGCTCACATTTTCTGCCGGTATGGTGAACGTAAAAGAGGATTGGGTGGAAATCACCTGTCCATCAAGGGTCCAGTGAATAAACTGGTATCCCGGATAAGCCATTGCCGAAACACTTACCCTGCTACCTGCCTCGTAATCACCTGCTCCATAAACTCCACCTCCTTCAATGGGGCTGGCAAGCAAAGTTAAGCTGTACAGATCGGGTGGCAGCATCTCAAAGCTGGCATGAATGCTCTGATCGGCGGTCACATCCTCAAACTGGTAGGATGAAACCGCACCAACGCTTTGGCCGTTGACCCAAACATCGCTGATCTCATATCCTGAATCGGCCGAGATACTGAACAACCGGTTTTCACCATATTCTACGGCCACATCTCCTGAAGGACTAATGGTTCCGCCGTTTCCTGCCGAAGCGACGATGGTAAAGGTCTGCTTGATGAAGTTGGCTGCCAGCACAACATCCTCTTTTTGACAGCTTCTTTTCGTTGATTTGACTTTTTGTGCTGGAAGGTCATTGGAATAAATATGGCAGGATAGGACGCTGTGTAAATTAATAATAGAAAATAATCGACGAAAGGATGTGGTGTTAATTTTTTGAGTGAATTTGAAAATAAAAAAACCGCCAGGACAAAACGCCCCGGCGGCGCTCATGATCTTGAGTTTCTTTGCATTGAAGAGGCCCTTTAACGGGGCATCGAAGGGTTGCCCATGCTATTGAATAGGTAGTCGCTGTTGTTTATCCTGCGCGCTTTGGGCTCATAGGCAATGCACTCCATGGTGCCGCTCAGGTCATTCCTGCGGCTGGCCTTTTTGTCCTTGATCTCCATATACATCATCAGCCCGTTCTCAAATTGCTTGCCGTAGGCCTCCAGGGCAGGGGAAACCTCTTGATTGCCTTTCGAGAATATATTGCCCATCCGGGCTTCCATATTCGGAGCAATATACATTAGGAATTCATACGACTCGTCCTCCATTTTCCGCCCCAAGCAGTCATATCCCAAGTATTCACGATTGGGCATTTCGGTGATGGTGAATTGCTCCAGGCTTTCCGCTTCTTCCCCTGCCAATTCCTCGGTTACGATGTTCTCCATGGCTGTGGCGTGCAGTTGATCGCCGATTTGCATATAGGTGATGGTCGCCTGAAGATCGCTGTCAATCACCATAAACATATTGGTCTCTTCCCCAAATTGCACGCCCATGTAATGGCCCTTATCCTTATTCAGAAAATAATCGATGATCATGGTCCCATCTTTGCTTTTGACTTCCATTCGGTAGAGGTAATGAAAGGCATAAGCGTCGGGCAGCAGGGCCGGGTCAAAGCTGTTGCCGGAGCCCTGCATCATTTTTTCAAAGTTGGGCGTCAGAATGTTCATGATGGCATTGGCCATCTGCTCAGCCAGCTTTTCGGAGGTGCGGTCAACAACTTTGTCAACGGTGCGTTCAATGGTGCGGTCTCTCAGGTCCCTGAGGATGGAACGCTGGGCTTGCAGCCCGTAGCTTAGCAAGCTCAGGCAGATAAGGGTAATTCCGGTTATTGTATTTTTTTTCATCAGCTAAATTTTTTGGATTAATCTTTGGATTTGCCAGCTTTCAGCCGGCTGCATGATGCAACTCGGAATTTGCATCAGTATTCATTTTCCAGTGCAAACCATCCAAGGCCTTCAGGCAGTTGTGGAATGCTTGTGGTGATATACCTTGCAGGATGCCCCCTCCCCCCCTCATCGGTGAACACCCTGGAAATCTCTGTCTTAACGATGTTCCAGCCTTTGACCAATTCAAGATCCATGATGATCTCTTCGGTAAAGAATTCCTCCCCATTTCCTGTATAAACATCGGTGATGCATTTCCCTTTCACCGACGCCTTGTCTCCTGCATAGTACCATCGGAGGTAATACCCCTGCTCCGGTTTTTTCCCCCCGTAGGTGAATAGCCAGTCGGCCACTTCACGGCTGCTGGCAGCCACAAGAACTCCGTTCAAAGGACCTCCTGTCTCGTTGGTCAGGGATAGTTCAGGCAGTCCCATAACCTCTGCTTCAGCCCGGGTGTAAACCAAATCTTCCGAACCGCAGCGGAAGGATGAAGCCAGGGTGTTCTTCTGCAGGCTCCATCCCGCAGGGGCATTATCGAGGGCTTTGGCGGCCAGCCTTCTGACCTGCTCAGGGTAATCTTCTGCCAGGCCAATTTCAAACGACCCGTCCGCGCCTACCCTGCCCAGCTCCGAAAATTCTCCCGTAAACATATCGTAAAAGGCGATCTTGCCTTCCCCTTTCTCCCATTGCGTAATAGTGCCACGCAAAGCCTGCTGCGCATTTACAGGAAAAGTAGGGAACACCAGGATCAACCCAAGCCCCCAAATCATTTTGTTTAACTTCATGTTTTTACTTTTTTATTTTGAATGAAAGTTTCTGCCGCTTTCTGCTTAACGGTTTAACATGAAGTTAAGGATATCGCCACTCCTTTGCAATCGGTTGAATCCCTTAAATTTCCTGCTGTGGCCCAGACCTAGATAAGGGAACTTAAACAATCGTATAAATACCTAGATCTTTGTGTGAATGCGTTTTGTTTCAAGGATTTAGCCTTTTGATCTCCGCAACAAAAAAAAGGAAGCTGCTCCTGTGTCGGAACAGCTTCCTTTCAATTGGTGTTGCGCGCCTGGATTCTTAAGAAGAGGTGTTTATTAATAATTATCAGTTCTTACTATATCCAAATGCTTCAGTGAGGATCGTGATTAATACGATCTGCGATTATCGCCGCCCTGGTATCCACCACGGCCACGGCCACCGCCAAAACCACCCCTGCGTTCTCCACGCTCTTTTCTTTCCTCTGCCTGATTGACCACAATGCTGCGACCCATGATTTCAGTACCATTCAACGCCTCAATAGCTTGTTTGGCTTCTTCATCATCGGCCATTTCAACAAAGCCAAAGCCTTTGCTGCGACCGGTAAGCTTGTCGGTGATAATTTTTGCGGAGCTCACTTCACCATACTCCTCAAATAAGTCCTTCAATTCTGTTTCTTCCAAACGGAAAGGAAGGCTTCCTACGAAAATGTTCATTTTAAAAGGTTTGATTAAAAATTAAATGCGCCGTAAAAGTACTGCATTTTTCTTTTCATAGACAAGTCTTTAGCACCCAAGTATTAATTTTTTTTAACTAATGGCTTTTCGGCTGTGCTCAAAGCGCTTAAATTCCTGCCGATCCATGATCTCCTGCAAGGCTTTGGCAAGCTCCCACAGCTCCTCAAAGGTGTTGTAAAGCGCAATGGGGGCAATGCGGATAATGTCAGGAGGCCTGAAATCAGGGATAATGCCCCTGGCCTTGAGGGCCTCGTTGATGCGCAGGGCTTCGCTTGGATGGATCAGGGCAACATGACCGCCTCTGCGGTGGGCCTCGGCAGGGTTGACATATGAAAAATGATAGGGGGCCTTCCTGAGCCCGGCGTCTATAAGTTTCATGAAATAGCTGGTCAGCATCAGCGATTTTTGCCGGATGTTTTCAATGCCTGCCTCCAGGGTGATCTGCAGGGCGCCCTCCATGGTCGACGACCCCAGCACCCCCAGCGAGGAGATCTGCCAGCCCCCGGCATGAGGCGCCGGCTCAAACTGCAGCGAGAGGTCAAATTGCCTTTCCTTTACAAAGCCAAACCATCCTGCCATCAAAGGCTCGCGATCGAAGTGTTTTTTGTTTATATATAGAAACGCTGCACAGCCGGGCCCCCCGTTCAGGTATTTGTAACTGCAGAACGTGGCAAAGTCTACGCCCCATTTGTGAAAATAATGAGGTACCGCGCCAGCTGAATGGCTGCAGTCCCAGCCTATGGGGATGCCCCTCTCGTGGGCCGCACGGGTCAAATATTCCATATCGAGCAGTTGCCCGCTTGCAAACAAAACCGAGGGCAGGTATACCAGGGCTACCTCGTCAGTCATCATTTCAACGATGGACTCCTCATCCAGGGTGCGTCCGTCACGGCTTCTGGCCAGCACCAGCTCCTGATCAGGGTCCAGGCCTTTCATTTTGATCTGCCCTTGCAGGGCATACAGATCGGAAGGGAAATTCAGCTCGTCGGCCAGGATCTTGCTGCGCTTCCCCGAAGGCTGGTAGAATGTGCTGATCAAAGCGTGGATGTTTACGGTGGTAGTGCCCGAGAAGACCAGCTCGCCCGCTTTGGCACCCACAAGAGCAGAGGCCATTTCCCCAAGTTGTTCACCGAAAAAAAACCAGGGCCGCTGCCCCTCGAGCCAGCCCCTGATGCCCAGCCTTTTCCATTCATCCAGCACCCGCAATAGCGTGCCCTCAGCATCTTCCGAAAGCAGCCCCAGGGAGTTGCCATCCAGGTAAATGGTGTTTTCGGGCAGGAAAAACCGTTTACGGAAATGCCCCAGGGAATCCTGACTGTCTAGGGTTCTTGCATAGCCGCGCGAAACAGAAAAATCTTTCAGCATCTTCCGGGGGGTGTTTAGGAAAAAGCCCTTGCAGGCGTTTGTAAAAATAGAAGATTTTGGGCAATTATTGGAAGCCGCCAGGCAAAAATCCTTATTATTTGCCTATTTTTGGCCACTCAATAACAGAAAGGAAAAATCATTATGGAACGCAGGCGCTGGGTCCTTTATCTGGATGAAATCCTGAACAGCATCACCCACGGTATCGGCATCCTGCTGGGCATTGCAGCCCTGGTACTGCTGGTGGTATTTGCCAGTATCCGTCAGCCCGATGCCTGGAAGATCGTTAGCTTTTCGGTGTATGGTTTCAGCCTCATCCTGATGTTCACTGCCTCAACCCTTTATCATGGCTTTCGTAACAAACGCATAAAGGAACATCTCAATGTGCTCGATCATTCGTCTATCTTCATCCTTATAGCGGGCACCTATACCCCCTTTACGCTGGTGTCGATGCGCGGGCCCTGGGGCTGGACCATCTTTGGCATCATCTGGGGGCTGGCTATTGCAGGGGTCATCTTCAAGCTGTTTTTTTACACCCACAAAATGCGCTTCGTGGGTACCATGATTTACCTGGCCATGGGCTGGATCATCCTGATTGCCATTAAGCCTTTACTGCAAACCGTTCCTGCTGGCGGATTGTGGTGGTTGCTGGCCGGGGGACTGGCCTACAGCCTGGGCATCATTTTTTACCTGAGGCGCAAGAATCGCTTCAATCATGTCATCTGGCACCTCTTTGTTCTGGCAGGCGCCATTTGCCATTTTTTCTCCATTTTCTTTTACGTGTTGCCGGCCTGAGCAATGCTTATTCAGGAAACCCGGCGGGCAGTGCCTTCAATGATGCGCTTCACCCGCTCGCGGATTTCAAGGGCAAATTTATCGAGTTCTTCATTCTTTACCGGCATTACCATCGCCATGGGATCGACCATGGAAACCTCCACTTGCCCGTCTTCCAATTCTTCAACCACCACATTGCAGGGAAGAAAAGCGCCAAGCTTAGGCTCCAGCTGCAAACCCTGGTGGGCAAAGTGCGGGTTGCAGGCTCCAAGGATGATGTAAGGACGGATGTCTGCATCTATCCTTTTCTTTAGCGTGTCCTTCACATCGATCTGGGTCAATATCCCAAAACCTTCTTTCTTCAGTTCTTCGGTAACCAGTGAAATGGCGTCCCCGTAAGAGGTGTTTCTCATCTTCGTGCTGAAATAATAGCTCATGGATTTTTGGATAAATTGTTAGGAATGCTTTCTTTGGGTTTTCTTAAAGCAATAACAATCATGTGGGGTTTTAGTTTAACCCGGATCATTCCGTTTGCTGATTCCTGCTTTTTATGAATCAGGAATCCCGCTCAGATTGAAAACTCCGGAGGCGGAAGGGTGCTTTTTTTTCGGCGGCTTGGCATTTCCTCAACAATTCATTTCCCTAATGTACGGGTTTTGAAAACGCCCCAGAGATGTGTTTTTAGGAAAGGCAGCAAGAATCTTTTAACATCATAGTTTAGACGTAGTTCAAACGTAGTTAACACGTAGTTCAGACGTAGTTCAGACGTGCACGCTCGTTTAAACTACGTCTGAATTACGTTTAAAATACGTGTTAGTCACGTTTTATTTCCGGGTTTAAACCCTGTCTGCCAGGGTTCTGGTTCTGCTTTTAAAGAAATCTTTCTCTGGTAAGAAAAAATATTGATTGTGGCTAAACTGTGTAGCTTTCTCAAAGGAAGAGGACAGGGGTTTTTCGCAAGGGAAAGCTGACAAGGTTTGGGAAAAAAGAGGCGGGATGCTGCAGAAAAACCTTTGCAGCACCCCGCCTGAGGAAACAATGAACCGGGATAGGATCAGAAAATAAAGAGGTCTTCTTTATTCAGTTTAGTCACGGGGCCAAAGAGGCGTTCCACCTCCTGGAAGTTTACGGTGTTTTCGTTGCCCAGGATGACGTAAGTCTTGGGCTGGTTTTTGATGTAGGTCTCGTTGAAGGCCTTCACATCATTGAGGGTGATTCGGGGAAGCTCGCGGAAGAGTTGAATGCGCGGATCTTCGGTATAGCCCATGCGTTTGGCTGCGAGGTAGTTCCAGATCACGGCGGCGTCACGGATGCGCTGGGTTCGCAGGTTCGAGATCAGTTGTTCCTGGGCCAGGCGGAAGGATGACTCGGAAGCGGGCATCTCGTTGAAGAGCTCGTTGAAGGCGCTGAAGGCATCGACCACCTTGTCGTTCTGGGTGGCGATGAAGCTGCTGTTCATATAGGTCTCATCGGGCCAGGAGGGGGCTGTATAGTTGGATCGTGCCGTGTAGGCCAGCCCGCGTTTTTCGCGCAATTCCTGGAATACGATGGCGTTCATGCCTCCGCCGAAATAGCTGTTGTACATGGTGATCTGGGGCACCATATCGGGGTTGTAGGCGATGCCTTTAGAAATGGTTTGCAGGTAGCTCTGGTTGGCGTCGTAGTGGGCAAACAGCACCTTGTTCACCGGCGTTTCGAGGGGCTCGAAGCGGGTGCCTGTGGGGATGGCGCCCAGGCTGCGCGGGGTTCTGTGAAGCTGACCCAACTGGGCGGTGATCTCACCGAGGCTTGGCGGGCCAAAGAACACAATGCGGTGCTGCAGGGTCCAGAGGTTCTGCAGGGTCTTGATCAACTGCTCCGAAGTCAGGGCATCCAGTTCGGCGTCGGTCAGGGTGTATGTGCTGGGGTTGCGTGGGCCGTAGATTGCATAGTTGACAAGGGCCGAGAAGTTTGAGCCCTGGTTGGCTTTGCTGTCCTGGCGTGCTTTCTTGGCGTTTTCAACATAGCGGGCCAGGGCGGCATTGTCAGCACGGGCATTGGCGATCAGCTCTTCGAAAAGTTTCACGGCGGCTTCCATATTCTCGCTCAGGCCGCTGATGGTGATGCGGGTTTCTTCATTGCCCACCATCACGTTGAAGGTACAAGCCAGTTTGTAAAACTCGTTGCCGATCTCTTCGGCGGTGTATGTACCGTTGCCCAGGAATTCGATAAAATTGCCTGCCAGCGAAAGGTACTTGTCGTGGTAGCTTCCCATCTCCCAGTGGTAGGTGAGGGTAAAGGTGGGGTTAGCATCATTTTTTGCATAGAGCACTTCCAGGCCTGCGGGGGTTGTCCCACGTGTGACATCCCTGTCATAGTTAAGGAATACGGGTTCAATAGGCTCAACGCTGGCGGCCTTCACCTGCTTCAGCAATGGTGACTCGGCATCGCGGTTGATGTGGATGGGGGTGATGGCTGGCTTATCAACCGACTGTACATCTTTGGGCTGGCCCTGACGTTTGTATACCACAACGTAATTGTTGTCGCGCAGGTGTTCGTTGGCGAAAGCCACCACTTCTTCCTTGGTAATCTTGCTGAGGCGGTCGATGTAATTGATGGTCTCCTGGTAAGGCTGCCTGTTGAGGAAGCTCATAGCCATGGCCATGGCGCGCCCGCGGCTGTTTTCAATGCGGCGCATCTCCTGGAGTTTCAGGTTGTTGATGGCAGCTTCCATCAGCCAGTCGGGGAATTCGCCTTTTTTCAGCAGTTCGAGCTGTCCCATCAGGAGGTCTTTCACCTCGTCAAGGCTTTGTCCGCTCTTGTTGCGGCCCGTCAGGGTAAGCATTGAATAATCGGTCATGGATCGTATGTATGCCCCGGCGCCCAGGGTGGCCTGCTGTTTGTTGAGGTTTTGGTCGATGAGGCCGGCGCGGCGGTTGCTCAGGATCATCCCGATCATGTTCAGGTAAGGGATCTGATCGGAATTGGCCCCTTCAAAGCGCCAGCCGATCTGGATGTTTTCGGCCTGCAGGCCAATAACTTCCTTAATGATGGGCTGGGTGATTTCGGGTTGCCGGCCAAAACGCAGGGGGTCAACCGGCGAAGGCTTCAGTTGGCCAAAGTGTTCGTCAATGACGCGGATGGCTTCATCGGGATCGAAATCGCCCGACATCACCACGGCCATGTTGTTGGGCACATAGTATTTTTTGAAGAAGTTCTTGATGTTGATGATGGAGGGGTTTTTGAGGTGTTCGGCTTCGCCGAGGGTGGTCTGAAGGCCATAAGGGTGGTTGGGGAACAGGCCCTGCATCAGGGCTTCGGAAGCCTGGCGGCCGTCGTTGGTCAGCGACATGTTTTTTTCCTCGTACACCGTTTCAAGCTCGGTATGGAACAGGCGGATGGTGGCGTCGTTGAAACGCTGTGCCTGTATCATGGCCCAGTTGCGGAGCTGGTTTGAAGGGATGTTTTCCATGTAAATGGTATAGTCGTTGGAGGTCCCTGCATTGGTGCCGGTCGAACCGATAGCGGTCATCAGGCGGTCGTATTCATTGGGAATGGCCAGGGTCGAGGCAATGTAGGAGATGCTGTCGATCTGGTGGTAAATGGCAGCCCGTTTGGCGGGGTCGGTTTCCTTGCGGTATACTTCGAACAGGGCCTCGATTTTGTCGAGCAGGGGTTTCTCCTTTTCCCAGTCGAGGGTCCCGAATTCGCTGGTACCCTTAAACATCAGGTGCTCGAAGTAGTGTGCCAGACCTGTGGTCTCAGCAGGGTCGTTCTTGCTGCCCACCCGCACGGCAACATAGGTCTGAATGCGAGGCTCTTCCTTGTAGACCGAGAGGTAAACTTTCAGCCCGTTGTCGAGGGTGTAGATCCGGGCATTGAGTGGATCGTCGGCAAAACTTTCATACGCATAGGTTCTCTGCCCAATGGCTAAGCCCTGCACGAACAGGACCAACATGAGAAAGGCAATTAACCGTTTGATCATTTTTTTGGCCATCATAAAAAATTTTTGGGTTTAAATTGAATTGTAATTGAACTTTGAATTTCCTTTGTAAAAGCAATCAAAAAAATACCGCCTGGAATTCCCGGGTACACTTTCCCGGGAAATTAGTTTGGCAAATTTGTGAAAAAATCAAACAATTCGCGCAAAAAATCGTTTTATAATTCGTTAAAAATAAGCAAAAAAGACAATTTTTCTATTTTTTTTTCACCCCTTTAAACCATTGTTTTTTTTTACTGTCAAACATAATCGTATCCGTATAAAATTTCCCAAAAATAACCTTTCATCACGCTGAAGTATATGAAAAAGCCCCTTCGTTTGATTTTTACCATATTAAGCCTTTTGGTCATCCTGGGTTTAATATTTTATCCCAAACTAAAGCCACTGTTTCAAAAGGGCGAACAAGGTCCTGCGGCAGGTATGGGTCGCGGGGGGGTCCAGTCGAGAGCCCTGGACGCAAATGCCCTGGTCATTGGTCCATCTGTTTTGAGGGAAATGATCAACAGCACAGGGACGCTGCTTCCCGATGAGGAGGTTGACCTTTCATTCGAGACTTCGGGGAAGATCATCAGCATTAATTTCACAGAAGGTACACGGGTGAAGCGTGGCGATTTGCTGGCCAAGATCAACGACAGGCATTTACAGGCCCAGTTGCTGAAGTTGCAGGCCCAGCTTAAGCTTGCCGAGGAGCGGGAATTTCGTCAGCGTAACCTGCTCACCCGCGATGCCATCAGCCAGGAAAGCTATGACCAGGCCGTTACCGAGTTGCAGGCGCTGGAAGCCGACATCATGTTGCTTGAGGCACGTATTGCCGAGACCGAGCTCAGGGCGCCCTTTGACGGGATCATCGGCCTGAGGTATGTGAGTGAAGGAGCTTTTGCAAACCCCAATGCCCGCATTGCAAGGCTGATCAAGATCAGCCCCCTGAAGGTTGAGTTTTCAATTCCAGAGCGTTATTCAGGAAGTATAAACCCCGGTTTCCCCATTTCATTCACCATAGACGGAATCAATGAACCCTTTACAGCCTCGGTTTATGCGGTGGATCCCATTGTAAATATAAACACCCGCACCATTGTGGTCAGGGCCCTCTACCCCAACCGCCGCGAGGAACTCAAGCCGGGGCGCTTTGCAGGCATCAACCTGCAGCTTGATGAGATCACGAATACCATTGCTATTCCTACCGAGGCATTGGTGGCTGAAATGGACGGGGATAAGGTATATGTGTATCGTGGTGGCCATGCCGAGCAGGTTACCGTGCTGACAGGCCTGCGCACCTCTGACCGTATTCAAATCCTCAGGGGTCTGGAATTTGGAGATACCCTGCTAGTGACTGGGGTCATGCAGCTTAGGCAGGGTCTCCCTGTTGTTCTTGACCAGGTGGCAAGGACCGAAGAGTAATTAACAGAAATATTTAACGTAAGATGAGCCTTTCGTCCTTAAGCATACAACGTCCTGTATTGTCGACGGTATTTACAATCGTCATCCTGCTCTTTGGCCTGATCGGGTTTACCTACTTGGGTGTCAGGGAGTTTCCCAGCGTTGACCCGCCCATTATTTCAGTCAGCGTATCCTACCCGGGGGCCAACTCCGATGTGATTGAGACCCAGATCACCGAACCCCTCGAACAGAGCATCAATGGCATCCCGGGCATACGCACCCTGACCAGCGTAAGCCGCCAGGGCGGGTCACGGATCTCGGTGGAGTTTGAGTTGAGCGTGGATATGGAAACGGCAGCCAATGACGTGCGTGATAAGGTATCGCAGGCGCAGCGGAGGTTGCCCCGTGATGTGGACCCCCCAACCGTTTCTAAGGCTGATGCCGATGCCAGCCCCATTATGTTTGTGGTGCTTGAAAGCGACCGCCGTTCTTTGCTGGAGCTCTCTGAAATTGCCGAGCTGACGATGAAGGAGCAATTGCAGACCATTTCGGGGGTGAGTGGCATCCACATTTGGGGGCAGAAACGTTATTCGATGCGGTTGTGGCTTGACCCGGTGAAGCTGGCAGGCTATGGCCTTACCCCCCTGGATGTGCGCAATGCCATCAACCGCGAGAACGTGGAGCTGCCTTCGGGAAGCATCGAAGGGGCTACCACAGAGCTTACCATCCGGACCCTGGGGCTGATGACCACCCCTGAAGAATTCAATAACCTCATCATAAAGGAGGAAAGCGGCCTGGTGGTACGCTTCCGCGATGTGGGCCGCGCCGAACTGGGCCCCGAAGACCAGCGCAGTTTCGCAAAACGCAATGGTATCCCCATGGTGGGGAATGCCATCGTGCCCCAGCCTGGGTCAAATCATATTGAAATTGCCGACGAGGTTTACCGTCGCCTTGAATTTATGGAAAAGGACCTGCCCGATGATGTAAGCATCGGCATTGGCTTTGACAATACCAAGTTTATCCGCTCGTCCATCAGCGAGGTGATGAATACCATTTATATTGCCTTCTTCCTGGTGGTGGTGATCATCTTCCTTTTCCTGCGCGACTGGCGCACGACCCTGATTCCCATCCTTGTGATCCCAGTATCTTTGGTGGGCGCTTTTTTTATTATGTACATTGCAGGGTTTTCCATCAACGTGCTGACCATGCTGGCGGTGGTGCTTGCCATCGGGCTTGTGGTGGACGATGCCATTATAATGATGGAGAATATCTATGTGAAGATAGAGCAGGGGATGACGCCCATAGAGGCCGGACTAGAAGGTTCGAAGGAAATTTTCTTTGCCATTATTTCGACCACCATCACCCTGATCGCTGTATTTTTCCCCATAGTGTTCCTCGAAGGGATGACGGGGCGCTTGTTCCGCGAGTTCAGTATTGTCATTGCGGGTGCAGTGGCTATTTCCTCCTTTGTGGCGCTGACTTTTACCCCGATGCTTTCGACAAAGATACTGAAACAGCGCACCAAGCATGGCCGTTTTTATGAAAGCACCGAAGGTTTTTTCAGGAAACTGAATGAAATATACCGGAACGGGTTGGACCGCTTTCTGAAAAGGAGATGGCTTGCCGTTGTTATCCTGGGGCTTGCAGGTCTTCTGGTTTTCGTTTTATTCAGGACCATCCCTGCTGAGATGGCACCCATGGAGGACCGCTCGCAGATCACCATCAATGGGCGTGGTCCTGAAGGGGCAACATACGAATTTATGCGTGATTATATTGAGGAGGTGGTAAAAGTAGTGGAAGATATCGTGCCTGAACGTGAAAGCATGATAGCAATGGTTTCTACCGGTTGGACCAACGTCAGGATTATGCTGGTACCCCCCAATGAGCGTGAAGCCAGCCAGCAGGAGATTTCTGATCGCTTGACGGCAGCCTTAAGACCGATGACGCGTGCGCGTGCGTTTGTGACACAGCAGTCCACCTTTGGGGGACGCCGCTCAGGAATGCCTGTACAGTATGTTTTGCAGGCCCAGAACATTGAGAAGTTACGTGAGGTGTTGCCCGAGTTTATGGAAAAAGTGAACGACAGTGAGGTCCTTCAAATGTCGGATGTTAACCTGAAGTTTACCAAGCCCGAACTGCAGATCACCATCAACCGCGAAAAAGCCAATTCTATGGGCGTTTCGGCCCAGAACGTAGGGCAGACCCTGCAGCTGGCGCTCAGCGGTCAGCGCTTCGGGTATTTCTTTATGAATGGAAAGCAATATCAGATCCTTGGCGAGATTGAGCGCGAGAACCGCAATAAGCCCCTGGACCTTAAGTCGCTTTATGTGCGCAATAATTTTGGCGATATGGTGCAGCTGGATAACCTGGTTACGCTGCAGGAGCAAACCGCACCCCCGCAATTGTACCGCTACAATCGGTTTGTGGCTGCCACAATCTCTTCGGGTCTAGCTCCGGGCAAGACCATCAGTGAAGGCCTTGCAGAGATGGATCGCATTGCCGATGAGGTGCTTGACGACACCTTCCGCACCGCCCTGGCAGGCGACTCGAAGGACTTCCAGGAGAGTTCCTCAAGCCTTATGTTTGCATTTATCCTGGCGCTGGTGCTGATCTTTCTGGTGCTCTCGGCCCAGTTTGAAAGCTTTAAGGACCCCATTATTGTGATGATGACCGTGCCATTGGCTATTACCGGCGCCTTGCTGTTTATGTGGTATTTCAATGTCACCATGAACATTTTCAGCCAGATCGGGATCATCATGCTCATCGGCCTGGTTTCCAAAAACGGGATCCTGATGGTAGAGTTTGCCAACCAGCGCAAGCGTGCAGGGATGAGAAAGATTGAAGCCATCAAATATGCAGCTGCAGCGCGTTTCCGTCCCATCCTGATGACGAGCCTCTCTACCATTCTTGGGGTATTGCCCCTGGCGCTTGGTTTTGGCGAAGGAGCACAAAGCCGCGTGGCGATGGGGATTGCCGTGGTGGGTGGTTTGTTCTTGTCCACCTTCCTGACCCTCTTTGTGGTTCCCGCCATTTATTCGTATGTTTCCACTGAAAATAAGGATATTCAAGATGAAGGTGAAACGTCTGTTTTTTAGTGCCCTGCTTATAGGGGCCCTGCCATTGCTTGTTAATGCCCAGAAAACCCTGAGCCTGCAGGAATGCATCAACCTGGGGCTGGAGCGGAACTTCTCCATTCGCCTGGCCCGAAATACCGAGGAAATTTCTGCCAACAATGTAACTCTTGGCAATGCAGGTTATCTGCCGCGGCTGAGCCTGAGCGCCCAGCAGTCGGGGGTGGTAAACAATGTAAACCAGAACCTCGCCGATGGGAGCAGCAATTCGAGCAGGGGCGTACACAACACCTCAAGCAACGCAGGGCTGAACCTGAACCAGACCATTTTCGACGGCTTCAGGGTACAGACCACTTACCAGCAGCTTCAGGAACTTGGCGAAATAGGCTCGTTGCAAACCCGAATAACAATCGAAAACATGGTGGCTGGCATTATTGCCGAATACTATAACCTGATCCAGCAGGAACGCTTGTTGTCAAACCTGCAGTATGCCGTAGAACTCAGCAAGGAAAGGGCCAGGATTGATGAAGAACGCTATCTGCTGGGCTCGGGTTCAAAACTGCAGTTACTCCAATCGCAGGTATATCTCAATGCCGACAGCTCGCGCCTTGGCAGGCAGTATGAGACGGTGAGGACTTCGCGCATACGCCTCAATGAGCTGATGGCCCTCGATGACATTACGGAAATGGTCTTTGTCAGGGATTCGGTCATTGAAGTGAACCCAAACCTGGTTTACGATAATTTACTTCAAGCTACCCTGAGCAACAATGCCTCTTTGCTTATTGCATCAAAAAATACAGTCATTTCGGAATACGACCGAAAGCTCATTGCCTCCAATACCTATCCTTACCTGAACTTCTCCTCGGGCTATGGAATGACCTACAACACTTATGGGAACAGCACGATTAACAACCAGCGCAACTTAAGCGCCAATTATGGCCTTACGCTGGGATTCAATATCTTTGACGGACTGAATCAGCGGCGTGAGATGAGTAATGCGGCTATTCGGATAGAAAACAGCAGGCTTGCCTCCCAACAGGTTGAACAGCAAACCCGGGCCGATCTGCTGACCATTTACAATGCCTATAACAACAACCTGATGCTTCTTAACCTGGAGCTTCAAAACCTGGGCGTGGCCCGTGAGAACCTTGAGATCGCATTGGAACGATATAAACTTGGCGCCCTGGCGGGACTTGAGTTACGCGAGGTTCAAAAGAGCCTCCTTGACGCTGAGGAACGGTTGCTCTCCATTCAATATCAGACCAAATTAGCCGAGATTTCACTCCTTCAAATTTCTGGCAGAATCATGACTTACCTTTAACAGGTAAATTTTTTCCTCCAATAAAAATTGCCAGACCTGGGCTTCACAGGCCTGGTTTTTTACTTTTAAACGGTTGTTTATCAAACCTGTGTGGTAAATGATGTTGTTAAGTATATATAGAAAATAGTTATATTGTAAATAAGAATAATGCAGGTAAAAAACAAAAAAAGTAACATAAGGAAAACGAAAAGATAGCCCTAGGTGTTTTTTCTAGTTAAAAAATAAGGGAATCCTGAAAAAAAGGAATTGATTAATTAGTTAAATTTAATATAGTAATTAATTTGTTTGACTGTGGTTTTTTTGATGTTCGTTTTAATTGAATCAATTTTTGTGTTTTAGGCCGTGAATTTGGTCAATTACCTTCCCTGATTGATTTTTTATGCCGGCATTAGGGTTCTGGCATTTTGCGAAGCCTAGGTTTAATTTCCGACTGATAGCAAAGAAGTTTTGCGGCAAAAAAAATGAGAAAAAGGGAGTTGGTAAGGCTCAGTAAATATTAAGGATTTCGAGATGAAAACAGATAAATGGTGGTTAATAAACAAGCTTGCCAGATATCAGTTTCTGAACAGATATGTTCTTCGATGGATATTGGAGCTGATAGAGTTTGTGTTGGTTATTGTATCGGTTCCCCTTGCTTGTCTTTTGCTCAGGGAACTGGGCCCTCTTGTGCAGATTGAATTTGAAGCGAATATAAAACAATGTGTAGTATATGGATTGTTTATGATTGCCTTTTGGTTTGCCATATCGCAAATATCCCTTATGGCCATTTCGCCCCGATCACAAAGGTTCTTAAATTTGATATTTCTATTTATCCGCGGATACTTCTTTATTTCCCTCTTGCAACTAGGAATCAAGTATCTGTTTAACCTCCAGGATATTCCCATTGTTTTTATCGTTCTAAACATTGGACTTGCCTTTACACTTACTTTAGGATTTCGTATCCTTTCCTTGTATTTTTTGAGGATTTACAGGGCAAGTGGCCATAATCTGAGGAAAGTGCTTATTATTGGAGATGTGTCGGCCGATTTCATCATCGACCGTTTTCAGTACCAAAAAGATTGGGGCTACGAGATTCTGGGAATCATCAGCCAATCGAGGAAGATCAGGCGGAAATTCGGTCAGGACATCCCAATCCTAACGGGATTGGATAACCTGGAGTACATTCTTGTGAATGAAGTGATTGACGAGGTATTCTATTGCAAGCAGAGCATAGATGAGTCGGAACTGCGCCAGGTTTTAAGGATATGCGATGATATTGGCATTATTTTCAGGGTGCAGGCCAATTGTGGATACCTTTCACCAGAACGCCTGGAAATAAAAACACTCACAAGAAACAAGGGCTTGGTCTTGATGGATAATCCCGCCCACAGCTTTGCCTCGGAACTGAAAACCTTAACGGATTTCATCTTCTCCTTTTTTGCCTTGTTGTTGTTGATCCCGGTCCTTATTCTTGTTTCCCTGGCCATTAAGCTGGAAAGCCGGGGTCCTGTTTTTTACAAACAGGAAAGGATAGGGCTGCGCGGCCGCAAATTCATTCTTTGGAAGTTTCGTACAATGATAGCCAATGCTGAAGTTCTTCAGGATAAGTTAAAGGCGATGAATGAAGCCGACGGGCCTGTCTTCAAGATAAAAGATGATCCGCGCATCACCCGTTTTGGAAGGATACTCCGGAAAACCGGAGTTGATGAGATTCCACAGCTTTTAAATGTGTTGCGGGGCGAGATGTCGCTGATCGGCCCCAGGCCGCCAGTGGAAGCAGAAGTGAGGGAGTATCAGCGCTGGCAGCTCAGAAGGCTTTCGGTAAAGCCCGGCATTACCTGTACCTGGCAAATTCAGCCCCATCGCAATGATATTCGCTTTAAGGAATGGGTGAAAATGGATTTGAATTATATTGACAACTGGTCGCTTGCACACGATTTTAAGCTTGTTTTGAAGACCATTACAGCCATGGTGTTTGCGACGGGAAGATAAATAGAAATTGTACTTTGTTGATTTTTTTGAGATTTTCCCTTGTTTTTCATTTTATCCCACCCACTTCAATAAATTCGGATATTGAAGCGTGGTGGGTTTTCCTCTTGTTTTTCTGCAGTTTCATTTAATGTTTTTGGTGAGACTTCTCCTTTTAAAGGATGGTTTGGTTAATTTATTCAATAAATGTAAAAAATAATTTGATTAAATTTAGATAAGGTTATATGTTATTCGTTTTTTTTTAAATTTGTGTATACCAAAACTATTTCCCTATGAAAATAAATCGCTTCATGGTTGTTTTTTTGGCAATCATAGGTCTTTTTTCATCTTGCGTACCTTTGGGGAGGATTGCTTATGTCCAATCCGACTCAAGGTCATCTCAAATGGTTTTTGAGGGTTCAGCCGTTGACAATATCATCCGGCCAGGCGATGAACTGTATGTTCGCATCAGCAGTGCGGATGAAGATCCTACAAGCTTGAGCACCGAAACCCGTACCAATATTTATGACCCTGCGTTGATGAGCTATACCGTAAACGATGAGGGTAAACTGAAACTGCCTTACGTAGGCTCTATTCATGTAGCAAATCTGACTCTTGAACAAGCTGTCGACACGGTTGAAGCAGCCCTGAACGAATACTTGTTTTTTCCAACCGTTTACATCAGGTTCATCAACACTAAGGTAACGGTGTTAGGGGAGGTGAATAACCCGGGGGTTTACCTGTTTAATTATAAAAACATCAACATCCTTCAGGCCATTGGATACGCCAGCGATATGACCGAATTTGGCAACCGAAAAAAAGTATTGCTTATACGTGAGGAGGGAGGAGTGCGATCGAAGCATGTACTGGATTTGACCTCAGATCAATTGTTGACTTCCGACTTTTATCTCGTTAAATCAGATGACATCATATATGTGGAGCCTCTTAGAAGAAAGAAATGGGACATGAACAAGGTTCCATACAATTTGATGCTTTCTGTGATTTCCACTGCCATCCTGATCATTACCTTCGTTAATACCAATGCGAATTAAAGAAAACTGAACCCATAATGAAAGAACAGAAAGATGTTTTCCAGAGCAATGTTATTGCGGCAGCTAAAAACTTGCTCAATTACTGGTATGTTTTCGCTCTTTTTCTGGTTCTTTCCCTAGGCTCAGCCTTTATTTATCTGAAGTACTCGTCCAAGGAGTATTGGATAGGTTCGTCCATTTTGTTAAGGATTGAAGGCACCAGCAATACCTATGGGGGTTCAACCGAGGTTTTGAAGGCCTTTAATTTCATGCTTCAGGACAAGACCTTTCAAAATGAGATCTTTTACCTTAAGTCATACCCTTTAATCAGAGAGGTTGTTCGCGATTTAAACTACCGGGTTAGCTATTATGAACAGGCAAAGAATATCCCAACCCGATTTAGCTTTGCCAGGACAAACATATACAAGAATTCGCCTTTTTGGGTGGTTCCCCGTGAAGATCACGTCCAGCCTGTCGGTCTTTTATTTCACGTGCGAATCCTTGATGACAAACAATTTAGAATCTCAGCTTATTCCAAAGAAGGGGTAGAATTGCACGACTTATCGATTGAGCAAGCTGTAGCTTATTATTCGCCCTATGAACTGGAAGGTGTTTTTGCGTTTGGCACCCAGGTTGAAACCGAAAAAAGTTCCTTCTCCATTGCCCTGAATGGAAATTTCAACCCCAGCCTGCATATTGGGAAGGATTTCTTTTTTAGCTTTAATAATTTCAATTACCTGGCCGATTATTTTAAAGGTTCTTTAAGTATTGAAGGTCAGGGTCTGGAGTCTACCCTGGCCGAGCTTAAAGTTAAAACGGATAACATTGAACTGGGGGTTGATTTCCTCGACAAGCTTATTGAAAAATACATTGTCAACAATATGGAAGAGGCCAATTTTCTGGCCAATCAAACCATTGAACATATTGACCATCAATTGGTAAACGTTTCCGACGACTTGACTGCCTCTGAGCAACAACTTCAGCAAATCAGGACCAGTCACCGGGTGATGGACATTGAAGAGAAATCCCAGGTAATATATTCTGAATTGCAAAATGTTCGATTGTTGAGGGATGAAGCCCAAAGGCGCCTTAACCAACTGGAAGAGCTAAACAATTATTTCTCCGAGAACATGGAGTCGACAGGTATTCTGGCCCCTTCTTCCCTGGGACTTGCCGATCCCATGCTGAACAACCTTATTGAAGAGCTGACGACACTGAATTCAGAACGCCAGCGGATTATCAGCCAGGATCAGATCAGGAATCCCAGGCTGGTTTCACTGGAGATCAGCATTGAGAACCTGAAGAAGGTTATCCAGGAGAACCTTCGCTACAGCATTAACAATAGTCGTAATGTTATTGACAACCTGAACGCAGAAGTCAATGGGCTGAATCGTGAATTTGCAGGACTGCCAGGCACTCAAAGACAATTGCTGGGCATTGAAAGGCGATTTAATATCAATGATGCAACCTATACCTTTTTACTGGAAAGGAGAATACAGGCTCAAATCATAAAAGCTTCCAAACTTCCTGATGCAAAGATCATTGAGCCCTCCAGGTACGCAGGTGTGGCCAGTCCCAGACGTTCCCTTGTCATGCTGATGGCCCTTATGCTTGGATGTGGTTTGCCGGCTGGCTTCTTTATGGGAAGGGACCTGATCATTAATCGAATCAAGAAAAAGGAAGACATCAAATACCTCACATCCATTCCGGTTATCGCTACCATACCCCAGAATCCTCATTCAGGTGTAAACGTAGTTATTGATTTCCCGCGTTCGCTGCCCTCTGAATCATTCCATATCTTAAGGAGCAACCTGGTATATTTTATGCAGGGAAAGCAAAACCAGGCTATTCTCATTACTTCTTCTATTCCGGGAGAAGGAAAGTCTTTCTCGGCTTTGAATTTGGCTGCCAGTTTTGCCATGACCAATGCAAGGACAGTCCTTGTTGAATTTGACTTGCGCAAACCAACCAATTATGTTGATGTGGTTCAGATCAAGAAACATCCGGGCTTGAGCTCATATCTTATTGCCAGGGCAAGTCTGGAAGAGATCATTATTCCCACCAAGATTCCCGGCTTTGATGTGATCCATTCAGGGCAGGTGCCTCCAAATCCCATCGAGCTCATCCATAGTCCCCGGACCGAAGAACTGATTATTCAGTTGAAGCAGATGTATGATTACGTCATCCTTGATACACCTCCATACGGGCTTCTAAGCGATCCTTTCGTGCTCATGAGGTACTCAGACCTCAATCTGTATATTGCCAGGGCTGGGTATACCAAAAAGAGCGTTTTCCTGAAAAACATTGAAGACATTGAGGGTAAGCAGATAGACCATCTGTATATCGTGATGAATGAGGATAAGGAAGAACGCAAGGGATATGGCAAGTATAAGTACTATCAAAAGGATGATGTTGAGAAAAAGGGAATCCTTACAAAGAAGTCATGATCCTGTTGCTTTAAACTCCAGTGATTTTTTGATTGAAACAATTATTGTTAAATATAAAGGTTGATGTAACTGCGCAAGCTGAAGTTCTTGGGCGCTGCCATGACTTTCTTTCTTCAGGGGCTACCCACACCATCTTTTTCTTAAATGCGCATTGTTTTAATATTGCCCAAAAGAACCATGCCTATTTTAATGCAATTCATCACGCGGATTTGTTGCTCAATGATGGGATCGGAGTTCGGATAGCCTCCTGGTTTGCAGGGATAACTTTCCCCGAGAATCTCAACGGAACAGATCTTATCCCCAAGATCCTGGAGCTGGCTGCCCGGCAAAACTGTCCCATATTTTTTCTGGGAGGCGCCCAAGGGATTGCTGCAAAAGCTGCCTCAGAAGTAACTAAAAAAATTCCCGGTCTAATTGTTGCGGGGACACACCACGGTTATTTTCAGCAACAGGATTCAGATGCCTTAGTCAGGCAAATCAATGAATCAGGGGCTGAAATCCTAATCCTCGGAATGGGGGTCCCCAGGCAGGAATTATGGGCATACAAGCAAATCGGGAAACTGACAGGTGTAAGAATCATCTTGGCAGGAGGAGCAATCCTTGACTTCCTTTCAGGTACCATAAAACGAGCCCCATTATGGATGAGAAAGCTATATTTGGAATGGTTGTATCGCTTATTGCTGGAGCCTGGAAGGATGTGGAAAAGATATCTGCTAGGAGGCGGGCAGTTTCTTTTTTTTCTGATATCCCTGAGGTTCAGGAAGAAATGGTCAAAAAAAGACTGACTCTTTTCTCCAATGTGCTCAGAACAGTGTATGTGGGCTTGGCAGGAATATGGAGAAGTGAATATTTGGTTAATGAGTGCTTACAAATGCAGGAAAAAGACATTTATTCAGGCTTCCTTCCACTCAATGGAAAGAGCAAATTTGCCCCCGGCCTGTTATTTGACCTATAATGAGTAGTTTTATTTTGTTTTTTTGAAAACTTCTGATCCTGTTCAAAAATATTATCTCGGCAAATGTTATCAATGGAATGTAAAATAAAAGTGGGATGTAAATTCTCCTCATTGAAATGGAACGGTTCTCTGTGGGAAGGAAGCGCATTAAGCTTCTTGGAAATCCAATTATAAAGCATGAAGTTATACGAGAAAATACTCATCTTCTTCTTTATCCTTGCATCCCTTGGATTATATCAGCTCAGAGGCCTTGGAATTGTTGTCAGGCTTCTTGATATTTTTACTGTAGGTTTTATTCTGATTGCGTATATTGTTTATGCCTTTTGGGATCCAAATAAAGAACGGTTAAAGGCTGGTTTTAGGTGGCCGATAATTTTGCTCTTGGTTGGAGTATTTATCAGTTCAGTGGCTGCTGAGGTTTTTCATGATCAAAGTCTTCATCTGACCTTCTATCAGCAAAGGCATATGTATGCCTTTTTGTTTTACTTCCTGCTCATATACATGGCTCCTAAACCCGATTGGCTTATTGATGTCCTGTTTTATTTCGGAGTAATTGGGGGGCTTTTCTTTCTTGCGCAATATTTCCTTTACCCTACCCTGATTACGGATGCAAAAATATTCCTGGGAAGAGGGACCATCCGGATGAATCTTCCCGGGACCTATTATATGCATATTGCTTTTTTTCTTAGTGTTGATCGTTTTTTTACCACCTATGAAAAGAAGTATGGCCTTGGAATGGTCCTGTTGCTCCTGGTGGCCTTCCTTTCGGCATTCAGATCCACAATCGCTTCCTACGCCCTGATCACCACAGGTTTTATTTTGCTCAACACCAAGGTCAGAAACAAGGTGCTCCTCTTTGGCCTCTATGGGCTGTTGGTGGTTGCTGGGGGATTTGCTTTCAGCACCATTCTCATGGAGATGAAGACATCGGCTGAAAGAGAAACATCACAAGGGTCTTCCTACATCCGTGTCAGGGCTGCTGGTTATTTTTTCTCAAAAAATGAGGAACATAAAGTCACCTATATCATCGGAAATGGTGAGCCGACTGAACGATCTCCTTACGGACGAAAATTGGCGGTACTGTCATTTATGTCCGGGTTTTACCTGTCGGATGTTGGTATTATCGGCTTTTATTTTAAATATGGCTTAATGGCGGCATTGGTGATGCTTTTTGTGATGTTTAAAATTATCTTTACCCGCTTAAACCGCAAAGTGTTTTTTATTAAACTCTTTTTTCTCTTTCATCTTTTGCTTATTCTCATTGCCAAGACCTCCTTTGAATTTCTGGACAGCATTATTGCTGTGTGTATGATGCTGTACCTTTTTGATTACTACGCGTCAAGCCAGGAATCAGACCCCATTGTTATTACTCCTGAAAAAAAGATTTCCTGATCTGAAACTTCTATCTTTCAGGCCCCTGGGAATTCTGGGATGCTCCCTGTTTTTAGATTTTATTTAAGCTTACTGATTTGCTGGCTTTAATTACCTGCAATTTGAAAAAGTTGCTTTTTTATTCTTTTCCTTTGATTGTAAAATTGATGCTGCTTTTCAATCGTTTGATCAGGGCTTCAAAATGGAGTCAGATCCCTCGGTTTTTATAACTGAATAATTTCAATAAAAAACGATGAAATAAAAGTTGTTGAAGTTCAAAAGGTTTTTTGCCTGAGATGGAGACTCGCTTATTGGGTCTGGAAAGACAAAGAATTTTCTCTTAATCCTTTTCTTTGCATATTTTTATTTTTTGTATTTATTTAAGTCATTGTTAATGAATTATATAAATAAAAGTCTTATGGTTGTAATTTGTTAAAAAAGTTTAAATAAAATAGTTTTTTTTAAAAATACATATAATTAGATCAGTATATATATTGAAGGTTTTCGGTATCAATGCGCCTTTCACCAAATAAAAAATTACGATCAAAGTAAACTGCTGATTTTGACCAAGTAAATTCACGGATTACGCTTCCAAGTTCCACGTAATTTTTCATACCCAAAGCAAGTTACTTTTACGGGAAACACTTATAATTCCTGGGTAAATAACTCATAGGCAAAGTGTTATGGTTGGTAAGTGATAAGTCGATATTGGTGGAAACAGGAATTTGATTTAAATACTTTTTTCTTTATCAAAGGGCCAATTATCTGACTTTCGTTCATTGAAATTGTGTATGAAGGACCTTGAAAAGGATGCTTTTCAGCCGTTATAGCTGTTTCTCCTGAATTGCCTGCTCTTTGAAAACCTTTCTTTTTTGACTGGACAATTATGAACAGTAAATCCCAATGTTAAAAATCAGACACCGTTTTTTAATTCCTTCATCTCTTCAGTGCAACCCAATCGAGCCCAATAATGTAAGTCTGTTTATACAGGCAAATTTGAAAATTTTGAAAAATGAAAATGTTAAAAATCAACCGCTCTTCCGGGGACCCTTTGAAAAGAGGTCCCCAAACTCTTTGTAGCTCAAATAAAATTCACTGGGTGCCTTCAGTTGCATTTATTATTATGATCTTATGTTCTGTGGGAGGACTGCGGGCACAAATTCCAGTCTTGCCGGAATGGATAACTGATACCGTATTTATTGATTATTCAGCACCTGTCCAGGGCGATGGAAGTTTCGAAAGTCCAATGAACAGCTTCCATGTCCAACCGCTTTGGGGATTACCCACCTGGAGCTCCGGATCGAATCTGCTTTACAAAAGTAATACCGCCTTCTTGTTTAAAAACGGTGTGGTGCATAACATTAACCCCAGGATCAGGATTGATGGCAATAATAATTATTATGGTTCATATGGTTCGGGCTTTAAGGCGGTGATTCAAATTGGAAGTGGCCAGCTCAACACGCGGGGTGCCAGGCAAACGGTCAGGGACTTGGAGCTCAGGGGAGCCCCCCAGGATACTACCTACCTGACCGTCAACTGGAACTTTTACGGGGAAGGGGATTATGAAACATCCCAGCCCAGGACGACCACCCTCGACATCGATGGCCTGGATATTACTTATGGTTACCGCGCCATCGACATCCAAAGATTCAGGAGGGTAGACATCAAAAACGTATATATTGCCAACGTATGGCACGACGGAATCTTTGTGTCGGCTTGTGACTCCGTTTTTATTGATAATTTCCACCTTGAAAATTATAACAAGGCATGGGAATACGCTGCCGACGAATATCATGCCACCGGCAATTCTTCACTGGAGCCGGGGGGAGATGGCATCCAGATCACAGGGGGAACCTATTCCAGTGTAAAATATTGTGAACTTGAAAACTCAATTATTGACGGCTCACGCTACGGAGGAAAATTTAACTTCATTGCTGCAGGGAACACAGGCAAGGTCGTTATCAGGAACTCCACCTTTTACATGCATCCCTACAAGCTGGCATTTTATGCCGGAGCTGACTTCTATGTCCATAACTCAACCTTTATTGGGCCTGGCGGGACAGGCGTCAATTTCAACACCAAGTTTTATAATTGCCTCTTCGTAGGCATTGACCGGAATTTTAATATTATTGACACAGGTGCCAACAGGGCTGGTTTTGCCGTTATGGGCACCACCCGTGACATTTATAATTCTGTGTTTGCCAACTGGTACCAGGCAATCGGAGGGGTAGGCGCTAATCCCAACATCCGTAATTCCATTTTTTACAATACTACCCGGGCCATGGACCTTGGGTATCGGAAAGCAGATGCCTCAGGGATTATTCATTATAATCCTGAAGGCAATACCTACCTGGGGATGCAACACTACCAATCTCAGGATGCCTATGAAATGGTCGATCCTCAATTCGTAAATCCAAATGTTGATTTCACCTGGGTCACAACAGATAACAGGCAAAACGCTTCAGGAAATTACGTTCACCATTATGTGATTTGGAATGACATTGGCGACTGGCGCCTTCAGGAAGGGTCTCCTGGTGTGGATGCTGGCGACCCCAATGTCTATAACCCTACGGCGACTTTCCTGGCCAATCAGAACCAGGACAATAATCCCTATACCAGGAAATTTACTCAGTATTACCAGGTAACCGATGACATTGAAGGAACGCCGCGCCCCCAAGGTAATGGCTATGATATCGGGGCTTATGAATTTTCTTCAGGTAGTTCAACTTCTTACTTTTCTGTTGACTTTTCCATAAAAAATCTACAGAACATTCCAATCAACAATGCCACCATTACCTTCAACAATCAAACCAATGCTCCCGGAGATTATTCATTTGAAGGGATTCCTGCAGGAAATTACAGTTACAGTGTTTTGGCCCCTAACTATCAGCCTCTGGCGGTGAACCAGGTAAACGTGAATGCTGATGCAACAATTTCGGTTGTGCTGGAGGCCAATCAATACCAGGTACAATTAAGTCCCAACCCAAGCTCAGGGGGATCAGTAACTGGTTCTGGCACTTATTCTCACGGTCAGAATGCCACTGTAACGGCCACCCCAGCCCAGGGCTATGCCTTTGTCAACTGGACTGAGAACGGCAATGTAGTTTCCACCAATGCCACCTATAGCTTTACGGTAAACCGGGACCGCAGCCTTGTGGCCAATTTTTCGGCCAATGCTTACACAATCAGCCTGTCATCAAGCCCTGATGTTGGAGGGAGCACCACAGGCGGGGGAAATTACAATCATGGTCAGAACGCAAGCGTTACGGCCACCCCAGCCCAGGGCTATGCCTTTGTGAACTGGACTGAAAACGGGAATGTGGTCTCCACCAATGCCGCCTATAGCTTTACGGTAAACCGGGACCGCAGCCTTGTGGCCAATTTTTCGGCCAATGCTTACACAATCAGCCTGTCATCCAGCCCTGATGTTGGAGGGAGCACCACAGGCGGGGGCAATTACAATCACGGTCAGAATGCCATTGTAACGGCCACCCCAGCCCAGGGCTATGCCTTTAGTCATTGGTCTGAAAACGGCGGCTTGGTTTCTTCCGAAATAACCTTTTCCTTTTCGGTCACGGCAAACCGACAACTGACAGCTCATTTCATCAGGGATGCTTCCCAGATTATCCTTTTATCGAGCCCTGCTGAAGGTGGTTCCACTTCGGGTGAGGGCGTTTACCTTTTTGGAAATACGGCAACGGTTTCCGCTTATCCTGTCCAGGGATATTCATTTGTTAACTGGATGGAAAATGGAACCGTGATCTCCACCAATGCAACTTTCTCGTTTACTGTCACAGGGAGCAGGACCCTTACAGCCAATTTTGCTCCAACCATGTTTGTGCTGATTTACCTCACCGGGGATAACGGATCCCTTGATGGTGAAAACATCCAGTATGTTCCTTTTGCCGGGAATGGAAGCCCTGTTTATGCCCGGCCCGACTTTGGATACCATTTTGTCAGTTGGTGCGATCAATCCAGCAACAACCCAAGGGTTGAATCGCATGTGGTAGAGAATATCACAAGGACCGCCTTTTTTCAAAAAAATGTCTATGCACTCCATTACAGCACAGAAGGTTATGGAAGTATTGTGGGGTCTGAAGAGCAAATGGTTGAGCATGGTTCTGACGGCTCAATGGTCGAAGCGGTTCCTCATGCCGGCTATAAATTTACCAAATGGAGTGACGGCGTCTTGCAGAATCCCCGTATTGAGCTCAATGTAATGGGCAGCCTTGAGGTTTCAGCCATTTTTGAGCAGGAAACCACTGTTGAAGAGAATCAATTGGGAGAAGGAATCAATATTTATCCCATCCCCACCAAAAATTTCCTGAATGTTGTTGTCCAAATGGAGGAAGAATTCGAGCTTTACCTGCTCAATAATCAGGGACGGTTTATTTCATACCTGCCAAACGCCACTCCTGGCAGTAATAACTATAATGTATCCTGGCTTTCCCCCGGGGTTTACTACCTTAACCTGGTATCTCACAAACAGAGAATCATCAAGAAGATTATAAAAGCCCGTTAGCCGGCCTGACGAAATTAATGATTAAGGCCGGAAGCCATCAACAGACCATTGTCTGAGGTGGCTTCCGGCTTTTTTTATACCTCTTCCACCAGCACCATTTTGCCCTGCCCTGACTTAATTTAATCCTGGAGGCAGTCTTTTTTATGATCTTCTGAGCTAATGCTTCCGGGCTTTTAAGCCAGCAATCGGGTCTTGCCCTTCAATATTCAACATTGCCCCACCACAAAGGCCGGGTTATATTACAATCACTTCAGATACAAAGATAAAACGGAATTAAAACGGAAATAATACGTATATAAGACGTACCTTAAACGTAGTTTATACGTCTAAGGTACGTCTAAGGTACGTCTTAAGTACGTCTAAGGTACGTCTTAAGTACGACTTTGAAATGAACCATAAATGGCCATTTGTGGCTTTTTGAAGAAAATAATTTTTGGGTGTATATCCTAAAAAACCGGAATTCTAATTTAAATTGCGTATATTTATATTATTGAAAGTATTTTTGATGGTATTGATGGTAAAATAAATTTGTTTCAGGGGGTAAGATGTTTGGTTTTGCTGGATTCATTGCCTCCCAAACATTCCTCACAGCCGTTGCAGAAAATAAAAATGGAACAAAAGATTCGCATTGGTTTCCTGTCGGAAGTGGACCTGAAAGATGTCACCCGTTTGTCGGGCACTTCCTACCATATTCGCCGGGTGCTTGAGGAAAAGGGCTTCGAGGTGGTTTGCCTGGACCGTTTGGAGGAGGGATTCCATTGGAGGATATTCCTGAAAAAGGTTAAAGCCAGGCTTGGCAGGAGTCTTATGGGAAAGAAATACCCACCCTGGTGGACTATGGCCGGAGCAAGAGTCCTGGCAGCAAGGGCTCAAAAAATGATCAAAAAGCATCAGCCTGACATCCTCTTTAGCTGGTCCACGCCCATTTTTTCGCAATTAAAGTCGGATATCCCCAAATTGCTTTTTACCGATGCTACCTTTCACTTGTTGGTAGATTTCTATGAAAATTACACGGGTTTGGGAAAGAGTGCCCTGATGGATGGGGAGGGATTGGCTTTCCAGGCCTTTTACAATGCCGATCGCTTATTGTTCTCTTCGCATTGGGCAGCGGAATCTGCCATTAACGATTACCTGGTTCCCGCTGAAAAGGTCCACGTAGTCACCCTTGGGGCCAATCTTGAGATATCTCACGATGAAGACTTCATTATGAGCCTGGTCAGGAAAAAAAAGAAAGATCGGATTCACCTGCTTTTTATGGGGGTTGACTGGAAACGCAAAGGAGGGGATAAGGCCATTGCCATTGCAGGTCAATTGAAGGAATTGGGGTTTGAGGTTATATTGCATGTGGCGGGTTCAGTTCCTCCCGCTGAAACGCCCATCCCCTCGTTTGTGCAACTGCATGGGTTTATCAGCAAAGGGAGCCCTGAGGGCAGAAAAGCCCTTGAGGATTTGTTTTCTATGGTTCACTTCTTAGTATTACCCACCATTGCCGATTGCACACCCATGGTGTATGCCGAACTGAATGCTTATGGGATACCCGCAGTTACCCACCTGGTTGGGGGTGTGGAAACTGTGGTTAAACACGAAAAAAACGGCTTGCTGTTTGAAACCGGCAGTACATCCTTGGAGATTGCCGAAGGAATTGCTTTTTGCCTAAGGGAACCTAACCATTATGAGAAACTTGCGCTCACCTCATTCAAGTCTTTTCGCGATAAGCTAAACTGGGATGTTACCGCTGAACAATTGGCTAATCATATAAAAAGCCTTTATTATTCAAAGAAAAAAGGATTATAAATTGTTTGTGAAATGAGTAAGGAACGGGTCGACATCATCCTTGTTAATTTTTACACCCTTGAGCCTCTAAAGGCTTGTGTCAGCTCTATTGATGAACCCGGCCTTAAGGTCCGTATCCTTATTCTTGACAATCATTCGGATGGGAAAAAACTGGAAAGCTTAAGGGCCCTCACGCACCTGGAATTACATATTATTTACGCTGAAGAGAATCTGGGGTTTACGGCAGGCTGTAACCTGGCTTTTAAGAAACTGAAAGAGACCTTTGGGCTTTCTGACTGGGTTTTGTTTCTGAACCCTGATACCCTCTTATCCGGAAGCAATATTCAAATGCTCCTGGAAACTCAGAAACACTTTGGTTCTGACCTGGTTTATCCCAGGAGCGTGTATCCCGACGGGAAGCCGTATTGCCTTGGGACGGATTTTGATATTGTAAAAATGCGGATGGACAATCTGAAGTACAGGAAGGCGCAAGCACCTGTTATGGTGGATTTTTACCAGGGGGCGGCATTCCTGGTGAAGACTTCAGTGTTTGAAAAGGTGGGAGGGTTGGATGAGCGGTTGTTTATGTATTTTGATGAAGCCGACCTTTCGTTTCGCCTGCGAAAGGCAGGCCATAAAATAATGTATGATCCCCGGGTGACGATTGTCCACAATGCGTCATACAGCTTCCAGGGCAATCATTACCGCAAGGCCTATTATATTGCCAGGAATGGCTGGGTTATTTTCAACAGCCATTCGAAGGATAAGTCTCTGAAGAAAACCCTGTCCTTTTATTATTACCACGTTTTTGTGGTGATGTTCGTTTGGTACCTGAAAACGGGCCGTTTCAAGAGCATCCTATATGGCCTGAAGGGCTTAAGGCATGCCCGTAAAGGAATCTTTGGGAAATTACAGGAATAAACTTTGCTTTATGGGTTTTCCCATCCTCCAGGCTAAATTTTTGCCCGAGGCCTCCCGGGCTATGCATGTTATCTTCAGGAAGATCAATGGTTGGAATACCTAAGATCCTTCATAATCCCGGGGGTAAGCCGTTTTAAAAAAGTATGGGTGTAATGGGCGCCTAACAGGAAAAGATTAATCAAAGGATTTAATTTCAGGTAAACTTTCCTGATCTTGAAGTCTTCTCTTATTGCCTTGTAACGGTGGCTTTCATTGAGCCCTCCCAGTTCGAAACGGCACAGAGGCTCTTTCATCCGAAGGATCGACCAGCCTGCCTGGCCTAGCTTAAGGTATTGAATGATAAACTGGTAATCGGCCGAGAGTTTATATTCGAGGAGGTAATAGGGTTGCTTACCATTTTCAAGCCTGGCGAAAAAGATGGATTGGTGTTGGGTAAACATCCCCCTGGCAATGCTTTGATGGTTTCGGGCTTTTCGATAATGGGTTTTTCCGCCGGGTTCAAAGTCGATGGCATCGCCATAAATGAGGGCAGGTTTTTGGGCTTCCACAATGGCTTGATGGACCTTGGCAAGGGTGTTTGGTGAGGCGAGCATGTCACCGCTATTCAAAAACACCATGAATTGCCCGTGGGCCATTTTGATTCCTTTGTTCATAGCATCATAAAGGCCATGGTCGTTTTCTGAAAGATAGTGCAACCCGGGGTCTACGATCGCCTTCAAGTAATCAAGGGTTCCATCATCTGAAGCTCCGTCTATCACCAGCCATTCGTAATCGGTGAAACTTTGCCCTTCAATGCTTTCGCGGGTTGCCTTTAAGCCAGCCAGGTCATTCCGGCAAACGGTGATAATGGAGAACCTCATATTTTTCGTGTAATTCCAAGTTTTGACAAAAGGAAGGTCTTCTGGCGCTTTCTGAGAAAGGAGATCATCTCAGGCTCAAAATATTTTTTTTCTTTCCGGATGGCGGCATACAAATACCCGGTGATCAATCCCACGCCACTGATCACAAATGGCCGGGCGGTGAGGTGGTATATTGATTTCAGGAAGGTGTAAAGAAAGGTATAGCCAAAGCGATACTGGAACCTTCCCTGGAGGAATTTTCCTTTGGTAAGGCCGGTTCGGCGGCTGCCCCCCGGTTTATAGTGAGCCACTTCCAGGTTAAAAAAGCAACGGGTATGCCAGTGGTTTATTTGCGCGGATACTATATCAGCCAAATCCCAGCCCGGGATTCTGCGAAGGCCTCCGATCTGATCGAAGCAGGTCTTGCGATACATTTTGGAAGCCCCAAAAGGATGGTCTTCCTGGGCTTTTTCGCAGACAAGCTTTCCCTTGCGGTAATTAAAGATACGTCCGCTGGCAATTCCCAATTTTGGGTCATCGTCGAATTCCATTAATAAGGATTCAAAATAGTTCTCACTGAAAGATAAGTCACAGTCGAGTTTCACCAGGAAGTCGTAATCCTTTATGGTGATGGATTCGTAGCCTTTGTAGAATACATTTACGACGCCTTCCCCGGGGAGGTAATAACCCCGGTCGGCAAGATGTATCACCTTTATCCATGAATGGTTCAGGGCGTATGTCTCCAGGATCCCGGAGGTGTTGTCTATACTTCCATCATCTACCAGGACCCATTCGACCGGCAGGATGCTTTGCTTAAGCACCGAATTCAGGGTTTTTTCCAGGTGTTCTTCTTCATTGCGAACCGGTGAGACGATGACATATTTTTTTTTCATTTATTCAGCTCGTTTGATGTGCTGCATCCCTGCAGGAGGAACTTTTTCTTTACAGCCTGGCAGTGCGTTAGATTACTACTTCTGAAGCATAAAGGCTTCCATAATAGGAAAACCATGAACCACTTGGGGGATAACGATAGAGTATGGAAGATTCGGCCAGCAGGAACATCTCGATCAGATCATCCTCAAAAGCGTTTTCGGCAGTTTTTTGATGAAGTTCGAGGGTAAAGCTAAGGTCGTGAAAGGTCTTCTCATAAGTAACCAGGTGGTCGATGTTGGTCTTAAAGAAATCGTGAACCTTTTCATTGTCGGTCGCCAAAAAGACGACATAATCTTTGGTATTCAGTTGCTTAATAATTTTCCGGAGTTCACTTTTTATGTGGTTAAAACGCTCTTCAGGCTTCATCCAATAAGGGCTGTGGTTGCTGTAGGGCAAGCTTTTATCGTAGTAACGGATGTGAACCCCAATGACTTTTTTCCCTTTGAAATGTTTATCCCTGAAATCATCCAGGCGCTCCTGGTATTTTGGAGCCAACCGAAGGGCATCAAAAAAAGGTTTGATTTTATCCGGTTCAAGGAAGTTGAAGTGCGTATTGATGACCACTTTTCCTGCTCTTGCCCGGCCCCCTGATTCGATAAACCGGGTAAGCCATTGCCGCCGTTTCTCCATCCAATGTTTTATGAATAATGGGGTTTGATCTCTGAGGATCTTATGGGCAGTTTCGCCCAGCAATGAGGGAATAAAAAGTTTCAATGGGAAAAGCGGAAGCCTCCTGTGAAGCCTTTTCCAGGGCTTAACAAATTCCTCGTATTGAATTTTTACCCCCCCGATTTCCCGGGGAACTTCAAAAAACCTCCCAAAAGAATTGATGGTTTTTTCTTTAAAATACATGGAGGGTGCCCAGCAGATCTCGAGGTCTCTGCCAGTCTGGCTGGCATAATACCAGGCGTGGGCAGTAGCCAGCAAGTTATCCCCCAACCCGGCATTTCGCCTGGCTACAACACTTTTTTTATTCCTTTTTTTTGACATCAGCAAATTTTTTTTTTAAAGCCCTTCTTTACCCAATGAACTGTTGCTCCATCGGGTCATTTGTTTCGGTCAGGCATGTCGCAGAAACTCACCGAAAGCTTTACCGAAATTTTCCCAGGAATATTGGCTTGCAATTTTTTCACTTTCAAGGGGGTTTACTTCGTTGTGATGTTGCAGTTGTTTGTGTATCAAAGTTTTGATTTCCTGGAAAGAGTCGAAGGTGTAGACTTGATCCAAATCTTGAAAATCCTTAAATGCCCCGCAGTTTGGGCCAATGATTACCACGGGGTAAGCCAGGGACTTGGCAAAGGCCCCTGAGCTGAGAATGGAGTCCTGATGGTATGGAAAAAGAACGATACGACTCCTGCTGATCAAATCATGTAGTTGGTCATCGTCAATGAATTCATTTAAAAGGGACACTCCTTCCGGTTGAATTTGAAGGAGCTCCTGGTAGTATTCGTCGGAAGACACTTTCCCTGCTATAAGGATATTCCAGGGTCTGTGGTTCACTTCTTTGTTCAGGGAAAGCAGGAAGTTGTGTACGCCTTTATAGGGGGCAATGTTTCCCCAGATCAAAACATCGATGTCCTTTTCTCTAATAAGTTGGGCCGGAGGCTTGTCGATGGGGTGGGGGAAAAAGAAGACCCGTTTCGGCTTGCGTGAAAAAGTTTGAATAAAATCAACGCCTTCCCGGGCGTGGGTCACCAGGAAATTGCTGTGTTGTATTAAACTTCGGGCAATAAAGCTTTTTATCCTTCGCCTTTTCTCGGAATGTGAAAGTTTGTTGTGGACTACGTAAACGATGCTTATTTTTCGTAACCTGAAGACAGGAATCATAACCGTCAACAAGATGGCCTGAAACAACCCGAATTTTCTGTCAACGATGTTTTCTGGCCAGTGAAGAAATACCGTGTCTGCCTCCCCCAGATATTTCAATATATCGGCAATTCCCTTATTGGAAGGTTTGTCGCTATTTAAAAAATGAAATTTTTCCTTCAGTGAACCCATAAAATGCTCGAGGTAAGGATTGTGTAAATCCTTTGCAGCTCGGGAAGAGATTGGGTAGATATAGGCTTTTTGCATATTGCTTCACATTCAGCGCCTGGTCAATGGCACAAAGGCCTGACACTTTACCCATGAATGAATTGATGGTTGCTATCAATAAAGTTAAGGATTTTATTTCCAATATTAAAATTTTGTCTACAGAAAAATGTGTGGATTGGACTTAAGAAAGATATTACTTGTTTTGATAAGGTTTCGATGCTAAAAAAGCTTTATTTGACGCGGGAAGCATGATTTTTTTTCGTAATAGCCAAGGGCCATCAGTTCGTTGAAATTGTTTGCCTAAACGGTGAAACTTTCTTTTTTTTCTTTTTTTTGAGTTTGTTTGCTAAATAGTATAATTGTTCCTATAAAACATATAAATTTATAGTAACATTTTAATATTAAAAGCAGGCAATTGTCTGTGTAATGCCGGTAAAACCTGAATGAGCGTCATTTTTGTAGGGGAAAGGCTTGTTTCCCTGATGGTAAAGGCCGCGAAAATGGACGTTATATTTTTTTAGGGATGAGTGAAAATAAAAAGTTGTTTGCAAAGAATTCGCTTTCAGGAGTGATTCAAAAACTCCTGATTGCCATTCTTACCTTCATTACCATTCCGGTCTTTATGAGCCTGTTGGGTGCTGAACTTTTTGGGATCTTTGCCATCATCAGCACCATTGGTGATTTGTCAAGACTTACCAATGTCGGGTTTCATATAGCACTGATCAAGTTTCTTTCCTTCCAGGGGAAAAGTCGTGAGTCCTCTCAGGATATAATTGTAGCCTTTGTCTCGATGCTGGCCATAATGATCCTAATGGGGGCCGTTCTGTTGCTCTTTAACGAATTCATTATTCTGAAAATTCTGAATGTTGGGAAAGACTACCTTGGGCCAAGTAAGTTCCTGTTCAATTGTCTTGTATTTGCCAATGCCCTTTTGTTTATCGGAATGCCTTTCAGTGCCGTGCTTGAATCCCTTAAACAGATCTATAAGGTAAATATTATGCAATTTGTGTATAGTATTATCTACTGGTCGCTGATCCTATTATTTGTTTCTTTTGGGGGCGGTCTTGAGTTGGTTGGGATTGCCATTCTGGTTGCCGCCTTGGTGTGGTTTGTTTTTACCGTCATACTTTCGCTCAGGGCTTGGGGGCCCATTGATATGGATGGGTTCAGGGGGTATTATAGGGCCTCAGTGAGAAAGCAATTGGGTTATGGCCTGAAGGTTTATTTGTCTGGGGTGTTGGGTTTATTTACCGAACCACTGATCAAAGTGCTGGTGTCAAATTTCTTTGGGGTGACCTTTGTGGGGTTTGTGGATATCGGGCTAAGGGTTCGTAATCAGTTAACACGAATTTTAAAAGGGGGGTTGTGGCCTTTATTCCAATATTTTTCCGAAATGCAGGACAAGAAAAAGGCTGCTTTTTTAGTGAAAGATGTGCAGGAAAAACTGATTGTGGGACTCATTCCGATTTCTGTCATTTTGCTTTTTGCAACAAATGCCCTGGTAAGCTTCTGGATCGGAGAAAATGTGGACGTTATCACCAACGTGCTCCTTGTTATTACGGTAGGCTCTTTTTTCGGGAGCCTTTCAGTGGATCCTTTAGGCATTTATCTAGGCGTTAACCACCCCTTACGGCTTTTCTACAACCAGATTTTTATGATCATCGGAATTTCGATTCCCCTTCTTATTTTCCAGGAGTTTTTTGGTTTTAAGGCTGTTTACCTTGGTTTTTTACTTTCCTATATTGCGAGCTTCTCCCATATGATGTATTGTCAGAGAATCTATTTAAATAATATGATATTCAGTGAGAAAAGCAAGTTTCTAAAACTTGTGGTATATATTGCTTCGCTGGTATCCCTTGGTCTGATTATTCACTTTCTCAAATTTTCTCCTCTCATTATCCTTATAATTACTCCGCCTTTAATGGCTTTATTTGCTTATTTTCTGATAAGGGAATTAAAGTTGGTAACCAAACAAGACCTGTATGTTTATCTGGATGAAAATCATTTTATTACGAAGAAACTGGACAGGTTATTCAAATAATGTATTCCCGAAATGCAAGGCTGGAGAAAATGCCTTTTATGTCATTCTGCCAAAATTTTCATATTATTTAGAATTCCCGGGTAAATGCAAAATTTTTTCCTGGAACTATGGGTGAAGACCATGGTAATGAAACTTTTTTAATATGCTTCCTTGTTGTTGATATATTGCTGGATTACAATATCTCCGTGGTATGAAAAGGTATTTTTTTTAACAAACAAGGAATCAAATATTTGATCAACCATTTCGATATTAAAATCAATGCCATGCAATTCAGTAAGCCATGGGGGTGTTAACAGGAAGATTTTCGGGGCATTTCTGGTTTTGTCCAGGATCTGGGGAATGGCTTCACCTTTTGAATGGAAGATCCACTTGTTAATATTATAACTTTCCCTATAATCATGCGTAAGGGGCAGCATTTCTATTGTAGGGAAATTTTGGGGTGAATAATATTTCAATACTCTGCCTACTGCTTCGGGGTATGCGATTATAATGTCGTTCTTGTCATAATTCTCAGCCAAATATCCTGCTGCATCCTTGTATCCGTTATGAACATTGAATTTATTAATATTTAAAAATGAAACGAGATAAATTATTAAAAAAAGAAAGTATAAGCTTATTTTGGAAGTTTTCTTATGGGATTCGTTAGAAAACAACATAACAACAAGAATTAGTAGAACAAATAATGGGATAACATGTCTGGGCATCACAAAATCCCAATTAAAAATTACAAAAAGGCTTGAAAAGAAGAATAGCAGTAAAACGAAAATTATCAGCATAGATTTATTTTTCTCATTTAAGTTTTTAAAATTCTTAAAGAGAAAAAACAGGATTGGAAAAAGAAAGGCCACGATTAAGAACACTCTCATTGCAAACCTATAAGTTCTGGAAAGGCCAAGCCACTTGTAATCTGTTATGAAGTTCTCGAGTCTGCTGGTTAAGAAAATAATATACTCTTTTATCGATGGGGTTCCAAAAACATAATCGGCATAAGTGTTGGTTTGCTTTTGGATATCGAGGATTATTGGGATAAGGCTTATTAAGGGAAAGAACATACATAAAATGAATGAAATGAAGGCTGAGAACTTTCTCTGAATCAGTAGGGTTATCCCAAGTGAAAGCAATAAAAACCCAAGATAATAATGACTATAAAGGGCAAAGGCAGAAAGAAGGCTAAACAAGACAAAGGGAACAGGTCCTTTTTTATCATTATAAAATACCTTGAAAAATGAATACAGCAGCAGTAAGCTTAAGAATATTGTGAAAGAGATGTTTCTGATAATAAAAGAAGAAGTCAGGAAGAAGGGGTTAAGCACAAACAACAGGGACAGGAAAGCGGCTGTTCTTTGGGGGACAAACAGGGAAAGAAGCTTATAAAGGGTTATTAATCCTGCAATGGAAAAGATCAAGGATAGTAGTTGAGCATGAAAAACAGAACCATCAATAAAACGCCAAAGTTTAAGGGACAGGAAATAAAGCGGGGCCTGATTTTCAAAATCCATGGCTTGATGGTACACCCTGCCCAGGGGTATGGATGTGGTTTCCAGTGAGTTAATTTCATCGATGGAGATTTTGTATTTTTGCGCAATAAGCAGGAATAATAAAATCAGAAGAATAGTTATGCCGAAAACAATGTTTCGCGGCTTAAATATTTTTCTCAGATTCCCCGGTAAGTTTTGTTTCATCTTCTTTTAAGATTGGATGTTAAGTGGAAAAGTTCCTCGAAATATCGTTTGTTCTGTAAGGACAAAAATCCTATTGCAAAAAAGATAAAAGATAAGAGGAGGGTAAACCCCCCTACAAAAAATGAATGCGGTCTTTTTTGAAACACCAGGGAAACCGCCTGTGAGAATCGTTCGTCAAAATAGCCCCCGGTGACCACAACATCGGGATAAACATTGAATGTATTGATAAAGATCCAAACAATGATGTACAATGCGATAAGAAAAAGCAGGAACCCTGCACCCAGGAAGAAAATGTAGGGCCTGAAAATAAATCCACTCATCAGACCGGAAAAGATGCTTTTGAGAATTCTCATATTAGACGTTCTTTTCCCCTTCAACTTGTTTTGTTCGGTCCAGTCGAGGTGCGCAGGGACCTCCACAATCCTTGCCCTAAGGATCATCGCTTTATATAAGATTTCAGGATTGACTTCGTAATCCTTAGTCTTAAGGTTGAGGTTCTGAATGAAGTCGGTGCGGAAGCCCCTGACCATTCCGGTATAGGTGTGGAATTTCTCTTGAGCTGCCAGGCGCATAAAGCGGTTGACGCAACGGCTCAGAAAAGCCCTCATAAAAGGCACCGCAGTAACCTTCCCTCCTTTCATGTATGGAGAGGCTATCACGACGTGGGCTTGGGTGGTGATCAGGGTATCGACAATTTTCTCAATGTGTTCTACCCCATAGCTTAGGTCCAGATCCAGGACCACGGTGTAATCCCCTTGTGCATTGCTGAATCCCGTTTTCAGGGCATTCCCCAGGTTCAGGTTTACGATATGATGACAGACCTTAACGCGCGGGTTTTCTCGGGCAAAGTCGTCTGCCAGTTTGCCTGTTTGATCCTTGCTGCCATCGTTAACAAAAACAATCTCCCAGTCGTATTTTCCCTCCAAACCCTTCATGTAATTGCAGATTGTGGTCAGGTTGGGTATGATGAGGGCTTCCTCATTGTAGCCTGGAATTACAATGGATACCATTGGTTTTTGCTCTTCTTTCATGGTTATTTGGTGTTTTTTTGATAGATGGCATAAAATAAATCTTCTGAAGGATATGGGATTCTTGCCTTTTGGGGGATAATCCTTTCCAGGCCTTTTAGCCATTTTAAACTTTTGCTGGACTCAAATTTGTATCGCAACAAGGAACGTGCATGCTCACCCAAAATTTTTTTGCCGGGTCTCCCCCTGGAAATAAGTCTAAAGCCATAATGCCCCATCAGCAGGTCAAGGGACTTTTTGCTGAAAAAATTCAGGGTGGATGGAGGGCTGTATTCGTGCCAGTATTGCCCCAAAAGCCGTGCTGAGAGGCTGTTTTTGTTCCAGGTTTCAACCAAAACATACCCTCCCTCTTTAACTTTTTCGGAAACATGCTTCATGGATTTGCCTAAATCAAACAGGTGGGCAATGACCTGGATCAACAGGACCAGGTCAAAGCTTTGGGCAAAGCTGGCTTCCTCAAGGGTGCCTGTCCGGATATCCATGTGCAGGTTTTCCCTCCCATAGACAGCCATATGTTCGTTGGGCTCGATGCCCATGGTTCTCCAACCTGCATTTTCAAAGCCTTTCATGATAAAACCTGCCGCTGCACCAACATCAAGCAGCAAACCCGGCTGAAGGTGTCTGGAAAGCAATTTGGCATATTTTTCCCCTCGCCTGATCAATATGTCTTTTTCAAGGGTATAATCAGGATACCCATATTTTCCCCCATAGAAATAACGGTCGGAATAGATTTCCTTAATTTCTTGCGGCTTTAAAGTAATGTCAGTAAAGGCATGCTGGCATTCAGTACAGTTCATAATGCTGTAGCCATTCACAACGAATTTTTGTCGGTAAGCTTCCTTTCCTCCCAAGGGGCATCCCATGTTTATTGCTTTTTGACGGTACGGGTTTTCAAATTTCTTTGGCTGTATAATTCTGAAAAGCCATTCATGGAGTTCAGGCTGAAGTTTCTTTTTAATTGATATAGAACATATTTGAATACTTTTACCTTTCTCTTCGTCGCAAGGTTCATCCCCGGGAAAAAGCTCAATGCCTCAATCTTATCTCCGCCAATGATGTCCAGGGGGTGAAGCAAAAAGCTGATGGGCGTCCGGGTGATTTTGCACAGGCTGATGGCCAGCCAGAGGTATATCTTCATCAGGGCTATTGAAAAATTGCTCAGGTAGAGCAGGTAGCTCAGGTGAAAGGGGAATTTAAACACCGGCATGGTAGTTACCGGAATTTCCATGATCTTTTTCCCATTGCCAAGGTCCCAGTGATAGGGTTTAAGGCTTCTGAATCCTTCGCTGAACTTTCCGAACAGCTCCTTGCGGGCTTTTTTCTCTTCTTTTGAGAGGTCAGACTTCCAGAAGTAGTATTTCCGTGCCAGGGGGCCCAGGTAGGTGGGCAGGGTGGAGGCATCGAATAGGTAACCCCTTTGTTCCAGCACCCTGAGCAAGTCGATGCTCCAGCTAAACCCGGGGCCCCTGAATCCTTTCGGGGTTTTGCCTGTCGCCTGCCTGATCCCCTCTTCTGCCCTGATGATCTCCTGTTCAATCTGCTCAGGACTGTAGGTCTGCAGCCAGGATTCATGGTGATAAGAGTGATTGCCCACTTCGTGGCCCCGGTCAACGATCATTTTCAGATACCGCCGGTTTTCTTCCCGCTCGGTGTCTTTTCCCACAATGAAAAAAGTAATCTTCAGATCCAGCTCATCCAGGATGTCGAGCACATGCGGGATGAAAATGTCGAAATACGAAGGGTACTGGTCCCAGCCCTCGTCCCCGTGGATCTTCATATACGACCACTGGTTATCCAGGTCAAGCGAAATGCAGGCCAGCGGTTTAGATTTCTTGCTCATCAATTATTTCCTCCAGTTTTGTTTCTGCCACCTGAATGGTTTCGTTGATGTTGAGGGTGCCGTTGATAATCTGGGCACCATTAACGATATAGTAATTCTCCAGGGAAGTCCTTATTCCGGGTAATTCCTGAGAGTAATTGAGGGTAGGCAGGGCAAGCACGAGCCTGGCTTTTGAGACCCCCCAGAACAGGATGTCGTCCTCCTTAAGGTGAGGATACATCTTCAACAATGATTGGATGAATGTTCCACGGAGTTGCTCCTCACTGGCTTCAAACAGGGGGTCGTCGGGGTTGACATATTTCGGAAGGTAAACCATATTTTTGTCCCCGACTTCTTTTTTGTCAATAAGTGCGGTCATTTCTATGATCCCTGTGAAGGGTGGCCAGGTATCGGTGATGTTGGTCACATAATAGGGCGAAATGGCCTTTTTTAGCAAGAGCGTTGGGCAAATAACCCCGAGGTAGCGGATCGAGCGGTGCTGTTCTCTTTCTTTATCAGTAAGGCCCTGGGCGATCTCCACCGAAAGCCTGGAGGGTAAAGTAGAGATTACGTGATGGAATTCTTCCGTTGCGCCCTTCTCTGTTGTAATGGTAAGCTTTGATGGCCCTGTTTTCCTAACCTCCTTCACTTTGGTGCTGAAATGGAAACTTACACCCAATTCCTGGAGGTGTTCGGCAAACCTCTTGTTAACACGGTCATACCCGCCTCGTACATACCCAAACATCTCTTTCTTCAGGCCGCTTTTCCGCGCGGCATACATTCTTTGAATGGTAGTCCAGATAAATGCAGCAGAGGTGTCCCTGTAGTTTTCGCCCAACTTAGCTTTCAAAAGCGGGAGCCATATCTTCTCAAATACCCGCTTACCCGACCAGCGGATGAGCCATTCTGAGACAGGGAGCCTCTCCAGCCTTCTCCAGTCCCTGATCTTTGACGCCACGAATATGGTCAGGCCAAGCCTGAACTTATCGATCAGGTTGATGGGAGGGAAGCGAAAAAACTCTATAAGGTTTGACATCGAATACAGTTTCCCCCCGGAATAGAAGCCTGTTTTCGTCTCCACCCAACGGAAATCCTTCTCCAGGCCTAATTCGGAAATGATCTTGCGGGTATTGAGGTCCGACATCAGGATGACGTGATAAAAGCGATCCCAGGTCACTCCGTCCATTTCCCAAGAGCTGGCAAGCCCTCCCGGCTGGGGGGCTGCCTCGAAAATGGTGACCTTATGTCCGCCTTGTGCCAGCCGCAAAGCCAGGGTCATTCCAAGGAATCCTCCCCCTATGATCCCCCAACGTTTTCCTTCATTCATTTTACTTCCCTTTCATTCTTTCCTGATCCTGGTTCCTAAAGCTTGCTTGCACACTCGGCCAGCCTGGTTTTGAACCCCTTGTATTCAGGGACATCATCCACTTTCTCAGGGTCAGCGATTTCACATCCTGTTCCACAGGTGCGGGCAAGCTTTTGCACCACTTTGAAATCCACCTTGTTGTATTCGTCAAAGGCAAAATGCTTGTTGTAGAACTCTATCAGTTGCAGTAGCTCGCGCGCAAGGCCTCTTTCCATGGCCCTGAAGCTTTCGAACACAAACCTGGTGAATTCTTCCGAAGCTGGTTTTCTTCCGCGGCCAATGCCTGTATATGCAAAAGGTGCCTCGGCAAATTCAGCAGGGGGGTAAATGTTGCAGGCATCCATAAGGCCGGAAAGCCCCGGGGTGTTCCGGATTGTGGCCATGCGATCCATGTATTCCTTATGGGCAGTACACATAATCACCACATCTGCTCCCTTCAGGGCTTCTCCCAGGTCACGTGTAAAGAAATTTTCCTGATTGTATTTCAACAGGTTCTGGTCCTGTGGTTTCACATAAGGATCATGCAGGATATAGGAAATACCTTCATCGCGAAGATAATTTGCCAGCGTGAGGGTGGGAGAATTCCTTGTGTCTTCCGAATTAAACCGGTAGGCTACCCCCAAAAGGGCAATCCTTTTACCTTTTAAACTCCCGAAGGTTTTTTCGGCCTGCCTGAAGGTCAGAACAGGTGAGGCATCGTTGATGTCCCTCGAGTTGATGATTAGGCTGTTTGAGGTGTCCTTACCTGCTTCAATGTTGCGCCACCAGAGCAGAATTCCATCCTTGGGAAGGCAATGCCCGCCTACGCCCAGCATTGGCACCAGGAGGCCGCCGCTGGGAACGGCATTGGGGTCTTTGCTTGCGTTATCGCTTTGTGCCATCCTTTCGTTGATCACATCCCGTAGCCCGAAAAAGTCAATGTCGTGTTTATCGCAATACCTTACGATCTCAGCCGAGAAGGCAATCCTGACATCCCGGTAGGCATTCTCAAGGGTTTTTACGATTTCTGCTGTCAGGCTGTTGGTCTTGTGCAAGGTTCCTTCGGTAACGATATGGTTGTAGAGTTTCTCAATCAGGTTGGGAGTTTGTGGATGAAGGCCTCCTGCGAGCTTATCCGATTTGGATACCCTTTCCACCAGGCGCCCCGGCATGACCCGGTTAGGGCTGTTGCCCAGGAGAATGTCCTTGCCTTCCTCCAGGCCGTGTTTTTTAAAATGATTGCGAATCAGGGTGTCCATGGTGGTGGGGGCAAGGGTCGATTCAAACACCAGCAAAGGGATCTTATGGGGAGGTTTCTTTTTTAAAGCAAGAGCAAGGCCTTCCAGTGCCCCGAACAGGGGACCATAATCCGGCTCAAAACCTTTCTTGTCGGTTTGTACCGAAACCAGGATGACATCAGCCTCACTGAGTGCTTCAAAGTCGTGGCTTGCCGAAAGGATGCCATCCTTCACAGCCTGGGCTGTGATGGCGTCCAGGCCGGGTTCAATGCCGCCGATTACCGAGCGGCCTTCGTTGATGGCCTGGGTTTTCCAGCCGGAGTTTTTTGAGTTGCGCTGAATGACAACCACACGGGCAGGGGCTGTCGTACCAATCTTGATCCTGGCGCTGGCCAGCAGGGCTGCCATGGGCATCCCCACAATTCCGGGTCCAACCACACCTATTTTTTCCACCTTCCAGGTGGCCTCATTGATCGGGAAAGAATTCTGGGTCATACGTAAGAATTAATTGTCAATAAATTGATTAAACCAAATTTCAAGTGAAAGCAAGCCCCACAGCCCCCTGCCAAAAGGTTGTTCAGAGTCTATGAGCTTTTCTACATAATCTGTATTGATGATACTTCGCTCCCTGGCTTTTTGCGAATGAAAGACATCCAGGATGAATTGCTTGGCCTGGTTCTTCGACCAGAGGTGCAGGGGTACCGGGAAACCCATCTTGTCCTTCCTGTTGAGGATTTCAGGGGGCATCAGGTCTTTGATGGCTCTTTTGAGCAGGTATTTCAATTCCCCGCCTCTAAACTTCATGCCCGCAGGCATATGCGAAATGAGATCCACAATACGGCGGTCCAGCAAAGGGACCCTCGACTCGATAGAGGCTGCCATGCTCACCCGGTCTTCCACTTGAAGCAGTGCAGGCAGACTGGCATGCATATCAAAGTGGGTCATTTTGTTGAAATAGCTCAAGGTGTTATTGTCATTAAAGTAATGGGAGAACTTCTCAAATATCCCATTCCCCTTGCTATCTGCAAGGAATTCACGCTTCAGGTAGGTGGCCGTGTTGCCCAAACGGTTCAGGAGGTTGAAATACCTTCGGTCCATCGGCTCAAAGGCACCATCCTTCCAAAAGTCCTTCATCATAGGCAGGTACTGCCTCAAAGCGGGCAGGTTGGGCAGGATGGAACGCAGGGAAACAATGTGCTCCTGCTCTTCATTGGTCTCATTGATGGCGCCTTTGATAGCCTGCTCTAAATAAGCCACCAGATAACGGGCATAACCCCCGAAGATCTCATCACCCCCTTGTCCTCCCAGCATCACCTTTACGTGCTTTGAAGCCTCTCTGGAAACAATATACTGGGGGAAGAGACCAGGCCCTGCAACCGGTTCATCCAGATGATAGATCAGCTTGGGTAGCAGGTCAATAAACTCTCTTTCGGTTGGAAAAATTTCTATAAGTTCGGCATTGCTGTGTCTGGCAGCAATCCTTGCATAATGAAGCTCACTGAACTCGGGCCCTTCATGAAAAGAACCTGTAAATGACTTGATGGGCTTGTCAAGGAACCTGGCCGAGAGAATTGTGACCAGTGACGAATCCAAGCCCCCGCTTAAATAGGTGCCCAGCGGAACATCGCTGCGCAATTGCTGGCGTATGGTTTCTTCAAGGATCTTTCTTAATTCGACAATGAAGTATTCCTCTGTGTGATATGGGTCAAGCGTGAAGTCCGGATTCCAGTATTTCCTCGTTTTGATATCCCCTGATTGAATGTCCACCGTCATCTGATGACCGGGAGATACTTTATAAATGTTCCTGAACATTGTGTGTTCACCCATGATAAACTGAAAAGTCAGGTATTCGTGAATGCTTTCAGGCCTGGGCTCAGCCTTAAGCCCGGGAAATGCCAGGATGGCCTTGATCTCACTGCCAAACAGGAGTCGCTGCGAGTCGCCGTACCAATACAGGGGCTTGATGCCAAAATGGTCGCGGGCAATAAATAAACGGTTCTTCCCACGGTCATATATAATGAAGGCAAACATGCCATTCAATTTCTCGGTAAATTCTTCTCCGTACTCCTTATAAAGATGCAACAAAACCTCTGTGTCGGAGGTCGAACTGAACCGGTGCCCCAATCTGAGGAGGTCTTCCCTGAGCTCAATATAATTGTAAATTTCTCCATTGTAGACGATGACACAGTCTTCATAGGCCATGGGTTGTTTTCCTGTGGAAAGATCTATGATCGATAATCTTTTGTGGTAAAATCCAACAGACCCTTCTTTGAATTCACCTTCTTCATCAGGTCCACGGTGATTTATGGTCTCCGCCATCCTGCTCAGGACAAGGCTTTCAGGCGTTTTCCCCGTTTTTTCAAAAATTCCTACAAATCCACACATCTATATCTATGTTTAGTCGACACAGGCTAATGATAAATCTACAAATAATTTCTTAATTAAATCAATGTTTATGAAAGTATTTTATACCAAAATTTCAATACTGCTACTATTACCATTTATCCCCCTTTTTCTGTATCAAAATGAACGCTTCGGCAAATACCCCCGAATCCATTAATAAGCCGGGCCAGCCAAGGAAAGGCCGCTTGCTTGGTTGCCACCCCTTAGGTGACTGTTTTGTTAGTCCTTAACTTTTGATACCCGGGTGAAAAATAATGAAGGTTCACCCTGCTCCTGTGCAGTAGGTGCCCGTTTTGCTTTGTTCAGACAGAAATACCTGGGGAATCAGGGAGCATAAAAAAGAATTCCCGGGCGTGTCAACGCCCGGGAATTTAGTTAGGTTGAATGAGAAAAGCGCTCTTTGCCTAAATGCAACAATAGCCCGTCCTTATTTCAGGAGAAGGATCCTTGGCTGCTTTGTCTCTGCTTAGGGGTTAAGTTTCCATTCGGCCCCTCCTTTGCCGTCTTTTACCACGATGTTTAAATTATTCAGGCCATCGCGAATCTTGTCGGAGGTGCCCCAGTCCTTTTGCTGACGGGCGTTTTGCCTGATGTCGAGGATCATCTCCATTAGTCCGTCAATGAGCCCGTGCAAGTGCTCGCTGACTGAACCTGAAGTGCTGATCAGGCCAAAGATATCTGTCAGGAAAGTGTCGAAAATGCTTTTGAGCTCTGCCAGGTCGGCTTCACTCAGGCTTTCCTTCTTGTCGAATACAGCATTGATGATCCTTACGGCATCGAATAACTGGGCAATGGCTACAGGGCTGTTGAAATCGTCATTCATGGCCTCATAGCATTTCTGGCCAATGGAGGATACTTCAACACTCGATTGCTTTGAGGCTGCAATTTTATGAAGGGTCTCCTGAGCCTGAAGCAGGCGTTTCAGGCCTTTCTCCGCGGCATCAAGGGCCTCGTTGCTGAAGTCGAGGGTGCTGCGGTAATGGGCCTGCAGGATGAAGAAACGTATGGTCATCGGATGGTAGGCCCGCTCAAGACCCTTGTGCTGCCCCGAAAAAAACTCGCGCAAGGTAATGAAATTGCCCAGCGATTTGCCCATTTTCTGCCCGTTGATGGTGATCATATTGTTGTGCAGCCAATAGCGGACTGCATCCTTGCCGTTGGCGGCATTGCTCTGTGCAATCTCGCATTCGTGGTGGGGAAACAGCAGGTCCATCCCCCCGCCATGGATGTCGAATTCCTCGCCCAAGTATTTGGTGCTCATCGTTGAGCATTCCAGGTGCCATCCCGGAAAGCCTTCACTCCAGGGGGAGGGCCAGCGCATGATATGTTCAGGGCTTGCTTTCTTCCACAGGGCAAAGTCCACGCTGTTGCGTTTCTCTTCCTGCCCTTCAAGATTGCGGCATCCCGCCATCATATCCTCAAGGAGCCGCCCGCTAAGTTTTCCGTAGTTATGCGACTTGTTGTACTTCGCCACGTCGAAATATACCGAGCCATTCACTTCATAGGCAAAGCCCGCCTTTAGGATGGCCTTAACCATCTCGATTTGCTCGATGATGTGACCCGAAGCCCGTGGCTCGATGCTGGGCTTTTTGACGTTGAGCGAATCCATGTCTTCGTGGTAGCGGTCAGAGTAATATTGCACCACCTCCATAGGTTCAAGCTGTTCCAGGCGCGCTTTCTTTCCAATCTTGTCTTCTCCTGCATCAGCGTCATTTTCCAGGTGCCCTACATCGGTGATGTTGCGCACATAACGAACTTTATAGCCCAGATGTTGAAGGTAACGAAACACAAGGTCAAAGGTTATGGCAGGCCGGGCGTGTCCCAGGTGGGCATCACCATAAACCGTCGGACCGCAAACATACAAGCCGACAAATGGAGGATTCATGGGAATAAACGGCTCCTTTTTCCTGGAGAGCGAATTGTAAACACTTAAGGGATGATTCATGGTATCTCAGGTTCAATGATGCAAAGATAAGTATTAAGGCAAAATATATTATAACCTTCTTAATAAGTTATTATTCAGTTAATTTGTAAATAACCCAATGTATGAAGGCTTCCTTGCCGGGTTTATTGAGGTTTATTCCTGGCTTTTTCAAGAACTTCAGAGGCTTTTTTATAGCCCAGTTCAAAGATCTCGGCAGCTTTCGAAATATCCAGCAGGCCATATTGGTCCACCCCGTCAGGCTCTATATAAATGTCGCATAGTTTTTCCTTCTCGGCTTCCTGGTTGCGCATCGAGATGTGAAAAGCCCTTTCGGCGATGGCCTTCAGGCTGTGGATCTTTTTAAATTCACCGATAGGGTTTACATTGATTCCGATAAGCGTTTCACAGTCGTCGCGCAGCAGGTCAACAGGGAAGTTGTTGATGATCCCCCCATCCAGGTAATATGCCCCGTTGATTTCCACTGGGGGAAAAACCACCGGGATAGATGAAGAGGCGGTGATGGCACTCACCAGGTCGCCCTTGTCGAAGCGCTCCAGCTCGGCCTTGTTGACATTGACGGCAAATATGATAAGGGGGATCTTCAGGTCTTCAAATTTCTCGGAGCTTAGGTGCTTCCGTAGTGTTTTCTGAAAGCCTGACATTTTGACCAGGCCGTTTCGCGGAATCATAAACTCGAGGAATCCAAACAGTTTTTTGCTGGTGAGGGCTTTCAGGGCCTTCTCCGCATCCTCACCGTCGGCATACAGGGCCCCCACAATGCTCCCCGCACTGACCCCCGCGATGATGTCGGGTTTAATGTTGTGCTCCTTCAGGGCCTTCAGCGCGCCCAGATGGGCAAAGCCACGCGTGCCCCCGCCGCTGAGCACCAGGCCGATCTTATACTTATTTGAAGATTCTGTTCCCATGCCTTGTTGTTTATTGGGGTTCTTCTTGCAAAAATCCGAAAAAAAACCCACAAGACAACGGGATGAACAGCAAATTAACCGCGAAGCTTACTTTTTCTTGCAGATGGTGCTGACCCCAAAGGGATAATACAGCGGGCAGAACCCCAACAGGCTGGTAAGCAACAAAATGATAGCCAACACAGACAGCACAATGCCCAGGGCCCCTGTAATCACATGGGTGTAAATCAGAATGGCAATGACAACGGCAATAATGGTCCGGATAAGCTTGTCGGTGTTCCCTATGTTCTTTTTCATGTCTTTTGGTTTATGTGTTCGCAAATTGGGTTATTTGGGAAACAGGGATATAAATGTAATCAATTTTTTATTCTGAAAAGATTGGGATTGAATCCTTGACAATGCACCTGGATTTTCCTATTTTTGTTTATCAAAAGAAAACATCCAGGCCTTTTCAGGCGTTTATTGATTAAGGCTGTTTTTTAATCGTAAGAGTTATGAAAGCTTCAAATGGTATTTTAGCCCTGTTTTTTGCCCTCCTGCTCCTGGCAGGCAGGCCACTGATGGCGCAGGAGAAATCGCTTTTTGAGGCTCCTGCCGAAGAAATAAACCTCCTGCCTAAAACCGATTTCGGGTTTATGCTTGGCTCCTCATTCACTACAGGGTTTGGGAGCAGCTCTCTGTTCTCACAGTCTTTTGCTCCGCACTTCCAGTGGAATCCGGGCCAGCGCTTCAGCCTGGTCGTCGGGAGCCTCTTCTCTACGGGTCACTTTTCGGGAAGTACTGCGTTGGCCCCCTTCGGCCTCTTTGCGGGTGAAGCCACCCAGGACGCCATGCCCCAGCGTCTGTTCAGCACCACCGTCTATGCCTTTGGCGCCTACCAGTTGAGCCCGCGCCTCACAATCACAGGAGGCAGCTGGATGGAAAACAACAACTACCAGGCCTTCATGCCTCAGATGAACGGCCAAGCCTTCAATATGAACCCCAGGGGCGTCATGATGGGTTTCGATTACAAGGTGAGCGAGCACTTCCGCTTCGGAGCTCAGTTCAACGTGTCTAGCGGCTACAACCCCTTCAGCCCCTTTTCGCCTGCAGGGGCCATGAACCGCGGCTTCTTTGCCCCTTCACCATTCCAGCGCAATACAATCTGGTAAATCTTTTAAGACATTAGTATGGAATCTTTCCGGATCTATGCAGGGGGCAGGTTCTTAACCTCCTCCAATGAACTTATTGTATCCTGCCCCTTTGATGGCCGTCCCTTGGCAAAAACCTGGCTTGCAGGAAAGCAAGAATATGAACAGGCTGTGGAAGCCGCTCTGCAGGCCGTTGAACCCCTCAGGAAGATGAGCGACTGGGAACGCAGCAAGATCCTGCTGGAGGTGTCGCAAAAAATTATCCGACAGGAGGACGTCTTTGCCTCCCTCATCGCCCGCGAAGCCGCCAAGCCGTGGCGCTATGCCCTAGCAGAGGTGCGGCGTGCCGCCCAAACCTTTTTTGTGGCCTCGGAAGAGGCCAGGCGCCTGCCTGGAGAATACCTGTCCCTCGACTGGACCCCCGAGGCGGACGGCAGAGAAGGGCTGGTCAAATATTTCCCAATTGGCCCCGTGGCAGGCATCAGCCCCTTTAACTTCCCCCTGAACCTGGCATCGCATAAGATTGCCCCTGCCATCGCTGCCGCATGCCCCATCGTGCTTAAGCCCGCTTCATCCACCCCTTTGGCTACCCTTGCACTGGCTGAAATAATCGATGAGTCGGCCCTTCCAAAGGGCGCTTTCTCTGTCCTGCCCATGGACCGCCAAACAGGAAATATGCTAGTTACCGATGAGCGCTTCAAGCTCTTGTCCTTTACGGGCTCGCCTGCGGTGGGCTGGAAAATGAAAGCCGGTGCAGGAAAGAAAAAGGTAGTGCTCGAGCTGGGTGGTAATGCAGGCACCATCGTGGCCGCTACGGCCCAAATCGATCATGCCGTGAGCCGTTGCCTTACGGGAGGCTTTGCCTATCAGGGCCAGGTGTGTATCCACGCCCAGCGTATCTTTGTCCACAAAAGCCTCTTTGAGGCCTTCAGCAGGAAACTGGTGGAGGCTGTCGGCGGGCTGAAGTACGGAGACCCCCTCTCGCCCCATACCGACATCACCGCGATGATCGATGAGGATAACGCCCGCAGGGTCGAACAGTGGATCGATGAGGCTGTGATGACAGGAGCAAAGGTGGCCTGCGGCGGCCACAGGAAAGGCGCCTTTGTGGAACCCACCGTTATTATGCAGGCCGGCCCGGGAATGAAGGTGTACGACGAAGAAGTCTTTGGTCCGGTGGTGACCCTGCACCCTTTCGATCGCTTTGAAGAGGCCGTCCAAATGGTCAACAACAGCCCTTATGGTTTGCAGGCAGGCGTGTTTACAAATGACATTCAAGAGCTTGACCTGGCCTTCAATAAACTTGAAGTAGGTGGGGTCATTCATAACGATACCCCCATCTTTCGAACCGACCATATGCCCTATGGCGGCGTGAAAGACAGCGGCCTGGGCAGGGAAGGCGTCAGGTATGCAATGCTCGATATGCTTGAACCACGGATCCTGGTCAGGCGCCGCCCTTAATGAGTCCCTGCTGGTTTCAGCGTTCCCTTTAGGTGTTTCTACCCGCTAAAATCCGCATCAATACGCTTGTTTCAAGGCTTTTTTAAAAATAACTTTACAAAAGAATGAAAAAGACAAAAAATGTCTTGCTTTTCTTTAAAAGTTTGTTTAAATTGGTATGCTGTTTAGAGCAGAACCAGCTTCAAAAAGTTTTGCAAGGTTTTAGTTGTTTTATTGGTTAATGTTGTTTTGTTTTGGTGGTTAAAAAGAGCAGGAGGTGGATTACCGTGCCACCTCTTGCTTTTTATACGCCCGCTAGCCTGCGGGTCGTTTTTTTTGAAGCCTGATGGCCCCTGAAGCATGTTTTCCTTAAAAATTGACTGCAGTAAACTATTTTTTTTGTATACTTGAGATTATATTTATAAATTTAACAAACCAAAAATATTGACGGAGGAATCGTATGGCAAATTTGAAAACGAAGTATATGGGTTTGGAATTGAAGAACCCGATCATTCTTGGGGCCTGTAACCTGACTTTTGACCTGGACCTGGCGCGTAAACTCGAAAAGGCGGGTATCGCCGCAGTGGTATTCAAGTCCTTGTTCGAAGCGCAGGTCAACCTCGAAAGCCTCCAAATGGAGGAAGACCTCGAGGAATACAATGAGCGCAATGCCGAGATGATCAAACTCTTCCCCAGCGTTAAGCACGCAGGCCCTGCCGAACACCTGGAGAAGCTCAGGGCGCTCAAAAAGGCCCTTAGCATTCCTGTTATCGGCAGCCTTAACTGCATGGCCGAAAGCACCTGGGTGGAGTACGCCGTGGAAATGGAGAAGACAGGTATCGACGCCCTGGAACTGAACTTCTATTCCCCGCCCAGCGACTATGACTCCACCGGGCTGGCCATGGAAGATGAACAACTCAAAATCCTAAAGGCTGTGAAGGCAAAGGTGAAAATCCCTGTCAGCGTTAAGCTCAGCCCCTTCTACACCAACACCCTGCAGTTGATCCGGCGTATGGACAAGGCCGGCGCCGATGCCTTCGTATTGTTCAATCGACTGTATCAGCCCGAAATAAATGTGGAAAAACAAGAACTTTCCTTCCCCTTCAACCTGAGCCAGGTGGGCGATTACCGTCTGTCCCTTCGCTATGCAGGCCTGCTGCACAATAATCTCAAAGGCAGTATCTGCAGCAACTCGGGTATTTTCACAGGCCAGGATGTGGTCAGGATGCTCCTTGCAGGCGCCCATACCGTCCAGGTGGTCAGTACCATCTACAAGAACAAGTACGGACACGTGGAGCAGATGATCGAAGACCTGAGCCGGTGGATGAAAGAAAAGGGATATGAGTCAGTGGACGATTTCCGCGGAAAACTCTCCAAGGCCAACAGCAAAGACCCCTACGCCTATAAGCGCGCTCAGTATGTCGACATGCTCATGAAGCCCTTTGACATCCTGAAAAAATATCCCCAGGTTTAAGCGGGGATAATGAAAATAAAAAAGGGGCCACAGCCCCTTTTTTATTGCTGTTTTATTTCCCTTAGTAAATGATGATGTCGTAAGGCATGCGGGTCAGAATGCCCGTCATCTGGTTCATCTGCTCTACTTGCTTGTAATATTGATAGGCTTCCCCAAGTTTGCGCTTTACAAATACTTCCTGCACCTGGCCGAAGTCTTCCAACAGTTGGGTGAAAAAGTCCTTGCGTGTGGGGTATTCCACCAGGCGGTAAGTCTCGAGCCCTGCTTTTTCGGCTGCTTTCTCAATGGCGTAAGTCAAGCCACCCAGCTCATCTACCAGGCCGATCTGGACGGCTTCGGCGCCGCTCCAAACACGGCCTTGTCCAATACTGTCCACCTGGGCCACGCTGATGCCCCTGCCTTCGGCCACGTGTGTCGTAAAGGTCGAATATACCTGCTCGATGTTCTCCTGGATTATGTCCCGCTCATTAGGCCTTAGCGGACGTGATACCGTCATCATATCGGCATATTCGTTCGTTTTGACATTGTCGAAGGTGATGCCCAACTTATTATTGAAGAAGTTCTGCATATTGGGGATCATTCCAAACACCCCGATCGAGCCGGTGATGGTGCTGGGGCTGGCAACGATCATGTCGGCCCCGCAGGCCACGTAATAGCCGCCCGAGGCAGCCACATCGCCCATAGAGGCAATCATGGGCTTCACCCCGCTGGCAAGCTTCACTTCACGCAGGATGACATCAGAGGCCAGCGCACTGCCCCCCGGCGAATTGATACGGAAGACTATGGCTTTTACCGACTCGTCGAGCCTGGCCTCTCGAATGGCTGCTGCTATCCGGTCCGAGCCCATACTGCGCTCATTGCCCGATCCCGAAAGAATATTGCCCATGCCGTAAATTACAGCAATCTTGTCAGAACTCCTCGGGGCGCGGGCCTCCTTGCTCTCGGGAACATTCATGTATTTGCTCAATTCCACAAATTCAATGTCCCTGGCCTCATCCTTTTCCAGCCGCTCGCGCAGCTCCTCAAGCACTTCGTCGCGATGCATGATGCCGTCAATCATTCTGCTCTCCAGGGCTAGCGCTGCATTGCGCGTGTTATAAGCATTGGCCACATCATTGATGTGGTTTACTGTCAGGCCCCGGCTGTCGGAAATGCCCTTCAGCACGCTGTTCCAGATCGAGCTGACATAAGAAAGCACCTGCTCCCTGTTTTCAGGGCTCATCTGCTCCAGGAAGAAGGGCTCTGTGGCGCTCTTGTACTTCCCGTGACGGATCACCTGGGGCTCAACACCCACCTTCTCAAGCATATTCTTGAAGAATATCAGCTCAGAGTTCAATCCCCTGAAGTCGATGCTCCCTTCAGGATGAAGGTAAACTTTGTCGGCTACCGTGGCCAGGTAATAAGCATTCTGGGTGTAGGTCTCCCCATATGCCACAATGAACTTCCCGCTCTCCTTAAAGTCAATCATCGCCTGCCTGATCTCGTCCACGCTGGCCCAGCCCGCCTGGAGCAAGGTCAGGTCAAGATAAATGCCGTCAACATTGGGATCGTTCTTTGCCTTTTTCAGGTTCTTGATCAGCTCGTTGAGCCCCGTGGCCGGTTTGGGCTGAAAGCTCATCGGGTCAAAGGACTCAAAGGGATTGCCGCCCCCCCTGTCTACAATTTCAGTGGTAAGGGTCAGGTGAAGAACCGACTTGGGCTTCAGGAGCACAGCTTCCTTTTTCGAAAACGACGCCAGTGAACTCAGCATCCCGATAAAAATGAACAAAAGGATTATGCTCATCAGGAAGAATCCCAGCATGGAAGCGAACATAAACTTGAAGAATTGTTTCATGGTTTAATCTGTTTTATGAAGTTTTTTTTTATAATATGCAATATTAGCAATTTCAACTCAATTCTGCTTACTTCTCCCTCTTTTTTGTTTTTGCTTTCCCGTTTTTTTTACCCAATTTTGTGTTTTCATTTCAAAACCCTAATTTCTATACCTGATGAACACTGTTTTTCTGTTGCTGGGGGGCAATCTGGGCGATGTCAGGACAACTTTCAGGCAGGCCCGCGAGCTAATCAATGCTGGCCCCGGCCTCATCAGGAAAGCCAGCTCCCTTTACCGCAGCGAGCCCTGGGGCTTTGAAGCCGAGTCCTTATTCCTCAACCAGGTGCCGGAAGTGGAAACCTCCCTGGATCCTTCCGATCTCTTGCATGCCTTGCTCGCCATCGAAACCGCCCTGGGACGAACCAGGAAAAAGGGAGTGATGGATTCCCGAAATATTGATATTGACATTTTGTTTTTCAACGATCAGGTGATCCTGACCCCAAAACTGGAAGTGCCCCATCCACGCCTCCACCTGCGCCGCTTCACCCTGCAGCCCCTGGCTGAAATTGCCCCCGAAAGGATGCATCCCCTTACAGGGCAAACCATGACCCAGTTGCTCGAAGCCTGTCAAGACCCCATGACCGTTGAAAAACTGGACACCGCCGATGACACGGCCTGATAAACACACCAGCTATGCGCTATAACTACATTGCCATTGAAGGAAATATTGGGGCAGGAAAAACAACCCTGGCCACCAAAATTGCTGAACAATACAATGGCAAGCTAATCCTCGAACGCTTTGAAGACAACCCCTTCCTGGCCAAGTTTTATGAAAACCAGGATAAGTACGCCTTCCCACTCGAACTATCGTTCCTTGCCGAGCGCTACCAGCAACTCAAGCGCGAGCTTGCTAACCAGGAGCTCTTTACTGCCTTTACAATCTCCGATTACTTCCTCAACAAGTCGCTCATCTTCGCCCGCAAGACCCTGAATGATGACGAGTACCAGCTGTTTATCACCCTGTTTAACATCATGAACGCTAACCTGCCCCGGCCCGACCTGCTGGTCCACCTCTTCGTGTCGACCAACCGCCTGCAGAGCAACATCCGCAAACGCGGCCGTGAATACGAACAGCGCATCCCCGACGAATACCTCGAGAAGATCCAGGAAAGCTACCTCGACTACCTCAGGCAGCAGCCCCAGCTGCGCATCCTCCTGCTCGACATCAACACCCTCGACTTTGTGGCACGGCCCCACGACTTCGACAAGATCGTTGAAGCCATGAATAAGGAATACCCCAGGGGAATGACCCGCATTGTCCTTACATAGCTATCCCCTTTTTCTTATTCCGCATCCACCCCGCTCATGCTTTCCCGAAAGGGATTGCCCCCATCCTTTTTTTAAAAAACGACCCCCTCCTTAGGTGGCGCGTTTTTGCTTTGCCAAAACCCGGATAAACCCGCAGGGTTTTCATGGTTTATGTTCAGCCGAAACTCAACCGTGTCTCAACCGTATAAATACGGTCATGATACGGTCGAGATACGGTCGAGATACGGTTGAGATACGGTCGAAATACGGTCGAAATACGTTTTTCGGTAGTTTTTGGGCACAGCTTGAAGGATCCCTGCCTAAACCAGGGGTTACTCCGGGGAAAAGCGAAGAGGAGCTGGAAGGCCTTTTATCACTCAATGATGCGAACTGTGGAGCCGGGGAGGGGGATTGAAAAAGTCTAGAGGCTCAGGGAAGCCAAAAAGGAATAAAAAAAGACTGCCCCGATTTCCCGGGGCAGCCTGAAAATAAAAAGCTATGAGAAAACCTAGTTGACGATTTCCTGGAATTCAGCCTGGTTGAAGAAGCGAATGAATTCGCGGTCTTTTTTGGCAATGTCTTTGTAACCGGGTTCGGCTGCAATGGCTTTCCTGAGGTTGTCGTACAACAGGTTGGTGTCGTTGCGACGGGCACCGATGATGGCTTTCAGGTATAATACCTGTGGGCTTTCGGGGGTGCAGTTCAGGGTGTTGAGGGCAGCTTGCTGGTTGCCGGCGATCAGTTGGGCCATGGCCAGGTTGTAGGTGCAGGTATTTGTTGCCAGTGAAGTGGAGGCAGCCTGGTAGTCACCCTGGATGATGTTGATGATACCCAAATTTGTGCTGGTGTTCACGTCGGGGCTGTTGGCAGCATTGAAAAGCCTCAGGGCGTTGTCATAGTCTTCCTTGTAGGCGGCAACCACACCCAGGTTGTTCTGAATGTAGACGTTGCCCGGCGCAAGCTGATTGGCCTTTTCGAGGTCGGTGGCCGCAGCGTTATAGTCGCCCATTTCGAGCAATACGGCGCCTGCGTTGTTGAAGAATCTTACCTCGTTGGGGAACAGACGCTGTCCGGCTTTGTAAATGGCAAGCTTGGTGTTGAGGTCGTCGGTGAGGGTAGCAGCATACAGCAGCTCTTCAATGGTTAATTCGGAAGGATTGCTGGTTGCCAGCATAGCCATTTCAGCATCCGTTTTCTTGGGTTCGAAAAGGCTAACGACGAATTCAGCGCGACGCAGAGGGGCAAGGAGTTTCTCGATCTCGTTGTAGATCAGGGTCATGTCCTTAATTCTTCTTTCCCTTTCGGCGGGCGCAACCTGTGCATTGATCACGTTGGCAATGGCCTGCTTGTCGGGGAGGTTGCTTGCGTTGAGGGCAGCCATGAAACCGTCAAAGTCTTCACCTTTGGCGTTTACGGCGAAAGCACCACGGTCGATTGTAGTACCCAGTTCCTTTTCAATTTTAGTAAACAAATCGGCCAGGTATTTGTCACCGGTCTGGGCGCGTTTGCCGGCCAGCTCTTCGTTGTAAGCCACTTCGCCTTCGGGTGAAGCCCAGGCATTGACTTCGATTGATTTAAACTGCCAGCCGCGCTTGATAAAATCAGAGAGGGCGTTGATTTTGGCTTGGTTGTCGGGGTCGCGGTTCAGGGCCAGGCGGTTGTTGAGGTTATGGCGCATGTAGTCAAAAAAGATGCTGGCCTTTTCGCTTACAATGGTTTCCTTTTCGTATTGGTCGGCCAAATAGGCTACCGAAAATTCACCCTTGTCGATGCGCGAAGCGGTGTTGATCGTACCATCGGCTATTTTCTCTTCGGGGAGGATACGGGCGCGGTCTTCACGGCCTTCCTTGTAGATCTTGGTCCTGAGCACCAGTTCGGAAGCAAGCATTTCGGGCTTGAAATCGATGATGTTGTTCAGGTCGAAACTGCTTGCAGTGTTGCGGTCGACCATGGTTCCGGGGGAAGTGGTTTTGGTTCCGCGCAGGGTAACGGTGGGCAGTTCTGTCTCACCATTTTCGTGGATCAGAACGGGGGTTACTTCCATGATGGCTTTGCGGGCAAAGTACTTCTCGCTGATGGTTCCTTTTACATTGGCTGCAACTTTTCCACCGTGGTTTTCCAGCGGGTTGGTCGCAGGGGTGTAGTTCACCTGCTCGTCATAATTCTTAACCATCCTGTTGATTGCACAGCCACTGAAAATGGTTGCGGTAAGCAACAATAGAGCTAAAAGTTTAAAGTTGATGCTTTTCATAGGTTTCTCTTTAATATTTGGTTAATCCGTTAATTGGTTTCGTGAACACACTTTTGACTCTACAAATATATAAAAAAATGGTATTATCTAAGGATTCAAAAGAATTTGTTTAAACTCTGATTCATATGTAATTTGATGATTTTTTCGCCTAACACAATTTGTTTTTGGCTTTATGCGCAAAAACAGTACACTTAAAGATTAAACTTGGTGTTTAAATTTCTTTTCACCTGCTTGGTTTTTCCTTGTTTTTGGAGGGGTTCGGGCCTTGTTTTCAATTCTTTTTCATCTTCTTTCGCCGTATGTTGAAAAAAATTATTTCCAAAAAAGCAAAAAGGGTTTTGTGGAATGGTAAAATTGTTTTACATTTGCACTCCTTTTTCGGGAAAAACCGGCCCGTTCGTCTAGGGGTTAGGACGCAAGGTTTTCATCCTTGTAACAGGGGTTCGAATCCCCTACGGGCTAC
>JAAYLH010000013.1 GCA_012521995.1 Bacteroidales bacterium
AAGGTTTAAAGTTCAAGGTTCAAAATTCAAAGTTCAAGGCCAGGTTCCAGGTGCTCCTTTTATCAAAAATCGTTAATCCCTGCCTGCCGCAGGCAGGTTTTATCTGAAATCAATGGGGTTCAAATTTCTGGTGAGCCTTATCTTCAAGGCCCTCTGCCATCATCCGTGGAATCCGCAATAATCCGTGGAATCTTTGTTTCATTTTTCATTTTCAATTTCCTCTCCTGAGCGGATGCGGTCGGCGCGTTGCTGGGCTTCGCTGAGGATGCGCTGGGCATTGCGTTCGCCTTCGGCTTCCAGTTGTTCGGCCCGCTGGTCGGCTTCACGGATGAGGGCTTCGCCAGCACGCCGGGCAGCGGCTTTGGCAATGGGTCCGGAGGCTTCATTTTCCAGGCGCTGGGCTTGATCACGGGCTTCTTTGCGGATGCGGTCTCCGGCAGAGACAGCTTGCTCCCTAAGCCTGTCGGCCTGGACCTGGGCTTGCTGCATCAGCTGATCGGCACGGGCATTGAGTTCGGCCTGTATCCTTTGGCGGACCTCATCCGCCTCTTCCTGCAGGCGGTCCTCGATCTGTTCGCGCACATCATCGGCTTCATCCTGAACGCGTTGCTCAAGCTGATCACGTACCTGCCCGGCTACATCATCCATCATGCCGGATAGGCCAAAGCTCACATCAGGATTGGTGAAGGTGCCCCCTATGATCACATCCAGGTTTACGGTCCGCCCCGGTGTGATGTTCAAGCCTTTGCCGGCCGCTTCATTCACCAGGTTATCGAGCACCTGGTTGGCGGCTCCGCCAAATTGTTCACGGGGCATTTCAATATTCATCACATAGCTGATGGTCTGATCGAAGAAGTTGCTGCCACTGACTGTTGCCTTCGACTGCCCGAAACTCAGGTCGAAAGGCTTCACATCCACCCTGCCGTCTTCGAATTCAAAGGAGAGCAGCAAGTCACGGATGGAGATCTCCCTAAAAAGTTCCACCCTGGTCAGGTCGGCCAGTTTAGTCATGGCCGGGCTGCCCTGCAGTGACAAGGATGGTGAGCTCATGCTTCCTGTGCCGGTAAGGCTTTCCAGCAAAGGTTTCAGGGTATTGTCGAGCACACTGCTCAGGTTCAGTTCTCCCGAAATGCTTCCCAGGGCATATTCCCCTACAGGGGCAAGGACCTGCAGGGTGTTAAAGGCATTGAATGCCTGTTGGATGTCGAACTGCGAGATATCGAGGCCGAAATTCACTTCGGGCGACTCCCCTGCAGTGCTGTAGGAGCCGGTCAGAGAGAGTGCACCGCCGAGCAGGTTCATGTTGAGGCCTTCCAGACTGGCCTTTTCGTCAGCCAGGCGGATCATCCCTGTCGCATCGGTGATATCGAGTTTGCCAAAGACCAGGCGCTCGAAATGCGAACGCAGCGTAAAGTCAATGTTGGAAGGCACTTTGATCACGGATAATTCAGTAGTGTCCTCCGTTTCACCTTCGGGCAGACCTTCCATCAGCTGGTTGATGTTGAAGAAGGCAGACCGGGTTTCAAAGCTTCCCTTCAGCACCTGGTCATCGAGCAGGAAGCCCAGCAGGTTGTCGATGCGACCGTTAGCATTCAGGTCGCTCTCGCCCAGCTTCATAGAGAAGGCGGGGAGGCTCACGAACTGGGGCGACAGATTGAACTCGGCAGCCGCCACTTCCAGGGTATGGGGCAAATCGGGGGACACATAAAGCAAGTCATTCACCTTGAAATGCCCTTCGGCAAAGAAGGCCCGGAATTGTTTGTTTTCGATGGCCGACAGTTTTCCGCGGGCCTGCAGGTCGCTGTCGAGCATGCCCCTGAGGGAAGTCCCTTCTTCCAAAGGGAAATACCGGTCCATTTCACCAAGGTCGATGCGGCCAATGAGCAGGGCATCAATATCGGGATCACTGACAGGCGTCTTCAGGGTCAGTTTGGCATCCAGAGGATTGCCACCAAGGTTCAACGTCAGGACAGGCATTTCAACCACCGTCAGGTCAAGGTCCTTGCCGGGATTATCCACATTCAGCCTGAGCTGCACATTGCTGACCGAGGCCGGCAGACCGGGATACTGGAACATCCCGTCCTGCACGTCAAGCTTCAGGCCGAAGCCGGGCGTTTCATCCTCATTATAAATCCCTTTTACAAAACCCTCCAGTTCCATGCTGCCTGAGCTCTTCAGAGCGCTGAAGTCCTTGGTATACACGGCAGGGATGATAGACAGGAAGTTTTTGAAATCCGACTGAAGGGCGCCAAAGCTGAAATCCATCACGATGTCATCGCCGGGCAGGGAAATGACCCCGTCAAAGCTAACGGGCAGCTCATTGAGCAGAAACTCATTCTCGCGGAAGGTGAACACGTAGTCCTTCAGGTTGGCTTCCATCTCTGCAGTAACTTTCCCTGCGATATTCGACAGGATCGGCATTTGGCCGTAGCGCAGGCTAAAAGAGCCAATGGTGGCATTGCGGGTAGAAATATCGGTGACATCCAGGCTCAGGTCGCCCTTCAGGGCTGCGTTCAGGTCTTTTGCAACAATAAAGATTTCCCCTTCATCATCCAGGTAGGAAACATTTCCCCGGTTGATCTTCACGCTTTTGAGGTGCAATACCACTGCATCTTCATCCGTGTCTTCCGCTTCGTCCGACTCCTTCATGATATCCCAGTTGGCCGTGCCGTCCCTGAGCACTTTCAGCAGGAGGTCGGGGCGGTCCATGCTGATGCTGTTGATCTCAAAGCCCTGTTCACCAAAGAGGCTGAACAGGTTGATGGTCACGAGGGTGCGGTCAATGGCCACCAGGGTATCCTTTGCAAAAGCCTCAGCGCCAATGATCTTCAGATCGTTCATGCTTAGCGAGGCATTCGGGAAATTGCGCAGCAGCGACAAGCGGAAAGTCCCAAACTCCACGGTGGCATTCAGGTTTTTATTAATCTCGGTCTTCACTTTTTCAACAATCCTGCCTTTGAAGGCAATGGGCAAAACCAGGAGCAACACCAGGAGGAAGGCCATGATGATGCCGGCAATTTTCAGCGTTTTCTTAACCATTTTTATTATGCTTTATGGGTTGTTTAAAAAATCTTATTCTCCTGAAAACAGCATATCCAACAAAAAACCAGACCTGTTCCCTTACAGGGATGCCACCTTGTTCCGCAGGAAATGGTCGGCCAGGGTAAGTGCGGCCATGGCTTCGACAATGGGCACGGCGCGGGGCACTACACAGGGATCGTGGCGGCCTTTGGCTTCAAGGGTCACTGCTTCGCCCTGCTTGTTGATGGTTTGCTGTGCCTTGGCGATGGTGGCAACAGGCTTAAAGGCGACCCTGAAATAAATGGGCTGCCCGTTGCTGATGCCCCCCTGAATGCCCCCCGACCTGTTGGTCAGGGTGATCACCTCCCCATTGGGACCAGTGCTGAAGGCATCATTGTGTTCGGAGCCTTTCATGGCGGCAGCCGAAAAGCCGCTGCCATAGTCAAAGCCCTTTACCGCATTGATGCTGAGCATGGCCTTGCCCAGCCCGGCCTGCAGCTTATCGAAGACAGGCTCGCCCAGCCCTGCGGGCACACCCCTGATCAGGCCTGTGATCACCCCGCCCGTGCTGTCGCCCGCTTCTTTCAGCTGTTCGATGTACTCAATCATCCGGCCTGCGGCCGCCGGATCAGGGCAGCGCAAGGGATTGGACGCTATCTGTTCGGGGTTCACGGTGTCCTGGTTGACCTGTGCTTCAAAAGGCCCTACGGCAGACACCCAGGCCATCACCTCCACCCCAGCCTTGGCAAGCAGCATTTTGGCCAGGGCCCCGGCTGCCACGCGGGCTGCCGTTTCACGGGCCGAGGAGCGGCCTCCGCCCCGGTAGTCGCGGTGGCCGTATTTCTGCTCCCAGGTAAAGTCGGCGTGAGAGGGCCGGTACACGTCCTTCAGGGCATCATAGTCTTTTGACCTGGAGTCCTTGTTGCGGATCAGGAAGGCAATGGGGGTGCCCAGCGAGCGGCCTTCGAAGATGCCCGAGAGAAACTCCACCCGGTCTTCCTCGCTGCGGGGCGTGGTCAGGCTCGATTGCCCGGGGCGCCGCCGTGCCATATCACGGTCCACCAGCGAAAAATCAATTTCAACGCCTGCAGGAAATCCCTCCAGCACGCCCCCTATGGCAGGGCCATGCGACTCGCCATAAGTCGTTAATCGTAAAAGCCTTCCAAAGGTATTTCCCCCCATATCACAAAATTAAGGTATTTTTGCTTTATCAATAAAATAAACAACGAGCCTCGTTTTCTTGTTTATTCAGTATTATCTCAACATACCCCTTACTTCGATGAAAAATATTTTTTACCGATTGATTGTGTTATCGGTTCTTTGGGTGGGTTTTGGCTTGCAAGGCGTTCAGGCACAGGTCACCATGAACCCACCCCTGCCCACCGCCGCCGACCAGGTGGTGCTGACTTTCAACGCCCTAGGCACGGCGCTTGAAAATTATGAAGGCAATCTTTATTCCCATACGGGGGTAACCATTGCAGGTGCTACCAACCCCGGCGACAATGGCCGCTGGAAATATGTGGTTGGCGACTGGGGAGAAAACGAGACCCAGCCTCAGTGGACGGAGATTGGCGACAACCTCTATGAGCTCACCCTTGACCCCAGCATCCGCGAATTTTACGGGGTTCCGGAAAATCTGCAGATCACCGAAATCTGCATGGTGATCCGGTCGGCAAACAGTCCTTATCTGCAGACCAGCCCTGACATCTTCCTGGAAGTAGCCCAGGCCGGCCTGAACGTCACCATCACATCGCCCATCGGGCTGCAGCCCATCTTCGAGCTGGGAGAAACGATCACCATTTCGGGCGCCGCCAATGATGCGGTTTTGATTTCCCTTTTTGTTAATGATGAGCTTACTGCCACCTCTACCGGGGCCACCCTTTCCTATGACTGGGAAGCTGAGAGCCAGGGCCGTTTTGATGTAAGGCTGGTGGCCGAAGACGAGAACGAAGAAACCGTGGAGGCCACCACCTACTTTTATGTCCGGGGCAGCGTGCCCGTGGCCGCCCTTCCCGAAGGGATGATCAGCGGGGCCAACTACCTGGATGCAAATACTGTGACACTGGTATTGCACGACCCGCCCGCACTGAAGGAATTTGTCTTCCTGATCGGCGACTTCAATGATTGGGAAATCGATCAGGAGTATTACATGAACCGTACCCCTGACGGGGAATATTACTGGATCACCCTCGAGGGGCTGACCCCCGATACTGAATATGGCTATCAGTATTACATAGACGGGCAGATACGCCTGGCCGACCCTTACACCCATAAGGTCCTGGATCCCTGGAATGACCATTGGATAGATGACTTCAACTATCCCAACCTAAAGCCCTATCCTGCCGGCAAAACAGAGGGCATTGTGAGTGTTATCCATCCCGGAAAGCCTGAATACCAGTGGCAGGTAACCGAATTTACACCGCCCGCTCCAATGGATATGGTGGTGTATGAACTACTCATCCGCGATTTCATAGACACCGAGGCCATCAAAACCGTGCGCGACTCGCTCGACTACCTGCAAAACCTGGGCGTGAATGTCATTGAGCTGATGCCCATCAATGAATTTGAGGGCAACAACTCCTGGGGATACAATCCATCATTTTACTTTGCCGCCGACAAGGCCTATGGCACGATAAATGATTACAAGGCCTTCATTGACGAATGCCACAGCCGCGGCATTGCCGTGGTGATTGATATGGTGCTGAACCACAGCTTCGGGCAATCGCCCCTGATCCATATGTATTCGGGCGAGAACTATTGGGAGCCCTCTCCCGACAACCCCTGGTACAATACCAGCTGTCCCCACGAGCCCTGGTGCTGGGGTGCCGACTTCGACCATCTCAGCCCCTATACCCAGGCTTTCGTCGATCGCGTCAACGAATTCTGGCTGACCGAGTTCAAGGTGGATGGTTTCCGCTTTGACTTCACCAAGGGATTCACCAACGTGCAATCGGGAAACCAGGGCTGGAATTATGATGCCGTGCGCGTAGGCCTGCTCAAGCGCATGGCCGACCATATCTGGGATGTCAACCCTGATGCCTATGTGATCCTTGAGCACCTTACCGACAACGTAGAAGAAAAGGAACTTGCCAATTACGGGATGATGGTTTGGGGCAATATGAACGTTGCCTACCTGGAGGCGGCCATGGGATGGATTTCCGGGAGCAATTTCCAGTGGATCTCTCACCTCGCCAGGGATTTCGATGATCCCCATTTGCTGGGTTATATGGAAAGCCACGATGAAGAAAGGATGATGTATAAGAACATCACCTTTGGCAACTCAAATAATCCGGATTACAACATCAAGGAACTGAGCACTGCCTTGCGCAGGGCTGAACTGGCCGCCACCTTTTTCCTGACCATCCCCGGCCCGAGAATGATCTGGCAGTTTGGTGAACTGGGCTATGACTACTCCATCAACTACTGCCCCCACAACGGGGAGATCAGTGATGACTGCCGCACCGACCCAAAGCCCGTGCGCTGGGATTATTACGACGACTGGAGGCGCAAGCGGATTTACGATATTTATTCGTTGCTGGCCAACCTGAAAACCTCGGAGGAGGTATTCAGCACTGAAGATTTTACGCTGGACCTGGCAGGCAATGTGAAGCGCATTCACCTGAACCATCCCGGCAATAAGGTGACCATCATCGGAAACTTTGGTATCGAAGAGTTTGTCACCATTCCAAACTTCCAGCAGACGGGCACCTGGCACGAATACTTCAGCGGGCAGACGCTGAACGTGAACAATACCACCGATCCCCTTACCCTCCAGCCCGGAGAGTACCGCCTCTATTCCACGGTGGCCTTCCCTGATCACGGCCTGCCGCTATCATCGGAAGAACCCCTCGAAACCCGGAACAAGCAGGCCAGGGTATACCCCAACCCCTCGGCACAGGGCTTCTGGTTTGAGATCCCCCTCAGCCGTGCAGGCGAGGTGAGCCTTGAAGTGTTCGACCTGCAGGGCAAACAGGTATTCCGCCAGGAGCACGAAGGCCTGCCGGGCACCAACACCTGGTTCTGGAATGGCTTTATGGGCGAAAAGGAAAAGGCAGGACTGTACTTCTACCGCATCAACACCACCGACAATTCCTTCTCGGGACGCCTGATGGTGAGATAAACGGAAATCACATCCCAATGGAAAAAGTGGCCGTCTCCATATCCTGGGGCGGCCTCTTTTTTACTGCCATGGTTCTTCTTTCCACCTGGAGGTTCGCCTGTTTTTTGGTGAGAACCCCGGTTAACAACGTGCCCTGCCTTTGCTTTTCTTTCCGGTGAACCCCGATCAGGGGGGGCAGATTCTGCCCTTTTCCGACCCACTCCAGGCTCAAATCTCAGGTGTACCATTGCCATACTTAAGACGTATCTTAGACGTACCTTAGACGTACCTTAGACGTACCTTAGACGTACAAAATACGTTTAAGGTACGTCTTAAGTCCGTTTTAAATACGTGTCAGTTACGTTTTATCAATGGATTTGAAATGGTGATGAAATGCCACTGTATCGGCGGGGGATAGGCCCGGATATTGCTTATTAAGAAAAAGAAAGGCAAAAACAGCACCCCCAGGCCTCCATTAGAAAGCAGCAAGCTGCCCCGGGGATTTGAGACAGCTTGTGATGTTCTTTTATGCTCTGTCGGGAAAGGCAAAAACCAAAGCTTAACAATTTCGCCGACCGCTGGGTTTTGTCATAAATCCGGGCTGGGAGCATAAGCGACCAGGGGATTTGCAAATCCCGTGAATCAATTTTCATTTTCCGCTTCTACCAGCAGGCCTTCCAGGTCCAATGAACGGGTGTACATCTCAATCCGGCCCTCTTCGTCCAGGGGCCAGTGTTTGCGGGGCTTGTCCCAATAGAGTTCAATGCCATTGCCATCGGGGTCTTCGAGGTAAATGGCCTCGGAGACGCCGTGGTCGGAGGCCCCGCCAATTGGGTATCGCGACTCAATCAGGCGCTTAAGGATTTGGGCCAGGTCTTTGCGTTCGGGGTACCGTATGGCCAGGTGAAACAGGCCTGTACTGTTGCGGGGGGCAGGGCTGCCGCCCTTGCTGTGCCAGGTATTGAGACCAATATGATGGTGATAACCCCCGGCCGAAACAAAGGCAGCATCAGGCCCATAGGTGGTCACCAGTTCAAAGCCAAGCAGATCGCAGAAAAAGCTCAGCGACCTTTTGATGTCGGAAACCTTAAGGTGTACATGCCCGATGCTGGTGGCGGCAGGCACTTTATAATGCTTATCAGGGTTCATTTCTGTGATGGATCACTAAAATATTTGAAAAACAGATTGTTACAGCAGGGATTGGACTTTCCCGCCGTAA
>JAAYLH010000107.1 GCA_012521995.1 Bacteroidales bacterium
GCATCGATCAGTTTTTCCGATACTTTTTTGGTGGTCAGGCTGTAATATCCCGAAAGGGAAATGGTATTCAACTGAAAAAACACCTCCCTGTCCTTTAGTTTTTCGTATTCTGAGAAGGTCTGGTGCCAGTATACGTAGCGTTCGGGGTGGGCCAGGATCACCTTGTAGCCTGCCACCTGCATTTCGAAGAGCAGCTCGCTGAGGTTTTTCGGGGGGCTGTAATAAGGCAGCTCGATCAGGGCGTAGTTGTCGCCGAAAGTCATGACCTCACGTTTTTGCACCAAGGGGGCAAAGCCCTCGTCGACAAGATATTCGGCTACGGCATGAAACTCAAGGTTTAGCCCTGTTTTTTTGATGGCTTCCTTAACCTCTTTTTCCCCTTTGCGGATGATCTCGGTATTGTTTTTATAGAGATCGGACATGATGTGGGGGGTGGTGATCACTTTGCGGAAGCCCAGCCTTGACATTTGTTCAAGGAGGGCCAGGACGGTTTGCATGTCGGGGGCGCCGTCGTCGATGCCAGGGATCAGGTGCGAATGCATGTCGGTCACCAGGGGAGAGAGGTCCACGGGGTGGTCGAGCTTCTTTTTCTTAAACCAGGATCCGAAGGGGTTTCGCATGATCATGCATTTTGGGTTCAGGACTAATGATTTGCCGGCTAACGCTTTTCGTACTGTTGGTGGTAAAAGTTCTGGTATTCGCCCGAGGTGACCTGTTCCAGCCATGCCTTATTGTTCAGGTACCAATCGACGGTTTTTTCGAGTCCTTCCTCGAACTGCAGGGAAGGCTCCCATCCCAGTTCGCGCTGGAGCTTTCCTGCATCGATTGCATAGCGCAGGTCGTGGCCTGCACGGTCCTTCACATAGGTGATCAGGGTCTCTGAGTGGCCAGGCTCGCGGCCCAGTTTTTTGTCCATGATCTTGCAAAGGATGTGGATCAGGTCAATGTTCTTCCATTCGTTGTGGCCACCTATGTTGTAGGTCTCGCCGTTCTTTCCCTTTTGCAGGATCAGGTCGATGGCGTGGGCGTGGTCCTCCACATAGAGCCAGTCGCGGACATTCTCTCCCTTGCCGTAAACCGGCAGGGGCTTCATTTGGATGATGTTGTTGATGAACAGGGGGATGAGTTTCTCGGGGAACTGGTTGGGGCCGTAGTTGTTCGAGCAGTTGGAGATCACCACTGGCAGGCCATAGGTATGATGGTAGGCCCTGACGAAATGGTCGCTCGATGCCTTGGAAGCTGAGTAGGGGCTTCGGGGGTCGTAGGCGGTGGTTTCGGTGAAGAGGCCTTCGCTGCCCAGCGAGCCATAGACCTCGTCCGTGCTGATATGATAAAAACGCTTGCCTTCGTAAGGCTTGTTCCAGAAATTACGGGCTGCGTTGAGCAGGTTTACCGTCCCCAGAATGTTGGTGTGGATGAATTCGAGGGGGTTGGTGATGGAGCGGTCCACATGGCTTTCGGCAGCCAGGTGAAGCACCGCATCAAAGTGGTGTTCTTCAAAAAGGCTGTTTATTTTTTCCTGGTCGAGGATGTCCATCTTCAGAAAAAAATAGTTTGGCTTGAGCTCAATGTCGGTGAGATTGGCCAAGTTGCCCGCATAGGTCAGGCTGTCAAGGTTATACACTTGGGTTTGGGGGTATTTGTTGACCATCAGGCGAACGACATGAGAGCCAATGAACCCGGCTCCACCGGTAATCAGGATTTTTTTCATTTTGTAAAGTTAAGATTCAAGGATGCCTGCTGCAAGGTTTTTTTCCCAAAGCCAGGCAGACGTCATCATTTCTTCCAGTCCTTTTTGGGCTTTCCACCCGAGTTTCAGGTTGGCCATTGTGGTGTCGGCCCATACTTGTGGGACATCACCCATGCGTCGGCCTGTGATTTCATAATTCAGTTTCATGCCGGTGACCTTTTCAAAGGCCAGGATGGCTTCCATCACGCTGGTGCCTTTACCCGTGCCCAGGTTGAAGACCTCGAAGTTATGTTCGTTTTCATTTCTGAGCAATCTTTCCACTGCCACCACGTGGGCTTTGGCCAGGTCGACCACATGGATGTAGTCGCGGATGGCGGTGCCGTCGGGCGTGTCGTAATCATCGCCAAATACCATGAGTTTTTCGCGTTTGCCGATGGCGGTTTGGGTGATGAATGGTACCAGGTTGTTGGGGATTCCTATGGGCAGCTCGCCGATGAGGCCGCTCTCGTGGGCGCCGATGGGATTAAAGTAGCGCAGGGATATGGCATTGACGGGGCTTGCCTTAACGCTATCCTCAATGATCTCTTCGCTGATCTGTTTGGTGTTACCATAAGGAGAAAAGGCCTGCTTCACCGGGGCTTGTTCAGTGACCGGCAGTGTTTCGGGCTGTCCGTAAACGGTGCAGGAGGAAGAGAAAACAAGGTTGGGAATCTGGAAGCCCTCCATAAAGCGAAGCAGAAAAATGAGCGACACCAGGTTGTTGTGATAGTACTTCAGGGGATTTTCCACAGATTCGCTCACAGCCTTAAAGGCAGCAAAGTGAATGATAGCTGCCAGATCTTGGTTTTCCCTGAAGAAAACACGCAAGGCAGCCTCGTTGCAGAGGTCCATCTCGTAAAACCTGGGTTTTTTCCCCGTGATGCGGCCGATCTGGTCAATGATGCGGGCAGTGGAGTTTGAGAGGTTGTCGATGACCACCACCTCAAATCCGCTTTGCTGCAACTCGACCACGGTATGCGAGCCGATGTATCCGCTGCCGCCGGTAACCAGGATTTTTTTACTCATTGCGTGACTTTTTAAAAACTCCAGTAGGTTAGATCCTTGATCTTGTTGCGGAAAATACCCTTGATGTCTACCAGGATAGGGTTCTCTGTGCCCTGCATGAAATTCTTAAGATCATTTTCAGTCAGCTTTACATAGGGGCTGTGGTTCACGGCCACCACCACGGCATCATAGTCGTTGGCAGGCTTTTCAGTCAGTTCAAAGCCATACTCGTGGAAAATGACCTCGCTGCTGGCAAAGGGGTCAATCACATCGACCTTTACTCCGTATGATTTTAGCTCACAGACCAGGTCGGCCACCTTTGAGTTGCGGCTGTCAGAAACATTCTCCTTAAAGGTTGCGCCCAGGATGAGCACCTTGGTGCCCAGGATATTTTTCCCTGCGGCGATGAGTTTTTTAACAAGTTGCTTGGCAGCATAGAACCCCATGCTGTCGTTGACGAAGCGGCCTGAGTTGATGACTTGCGGATGATAGCGATATTCCTTGGCTTTGTAAACCAAGTAGTAAGGGTCAACGCCGATGCAATGGCCCCCCACCAGGCCGGGATAAAAACGGAGGAAGTTCCATTTGGTCCCGGCGGCTTCAAGCACATCGTAAGTGTTGATGCCCATGCGATTGAAGATGATGGAAAGTTCGTTCATCAGGGCAATGTTGACATCACGCTGAGTATTCTCGATGATCTTCGCGGCTTCGGCTACCTTGATGGAGGGGGCGCGATGCACCCCAGCCTTAACGATCAGTTCGTATGTTTTGGCAATGTTATCGAGAGCCACTTCATCATTGCCCGATACCACCTTGGTTATGGTGGTGATGGTATGGTCCTTGTCGCCCGGGTTGATGCGTTCGGGCGAGAAGCCCACTTTAAAGTCTTTTCCGGCTTTCAACCCTGACATATCCTCCAGGATGGGGAGGCAATCTTCTTCGGTGCAGCCCGGGTAAACAGTAGATTCATAAACCACATAATCGCCATTTTTGAGGGCTTTGCCTACTGAGCGGGTTGCTGAAAGCAGGGGCCGCAGGTCGGGCAGGTTGTGGTCGTCGATGGGGGTGGGTACCCCAATGATATGGAAATTTGCTTTTTTCAGGTCATCGGGGTTGGCTGTAAATTCAATATCGCAACCGTCGAAGGCTTTTGAATCCAACTCTTCACTGGGGTCAACATGCTTGCGCATCTTCGCTACGCGGTCCTCCTTTATGTCGAAGCCCACAACTTTTATTTGGCGCGCAAATTCAAGGGCAATGGGCAGACCTACATATCCTAACCCAATGACAGAAAGCGTAGCTTCTTTTTTTATCAGTTTCTCGTATATATTCATATTGGGATGCGTTTAAGAATCTTTTTTATTGTTAAGCACCTGCTTGTCGCGCAGGGCATAAATGCGTTCAATGATTTCGACCACCTTGAGGCCTTCAAGGGCGTTGGTGGTAATGGTGGTTCGTCCCTTAAGGGTATCAACCACGTTCTGAATGATAAAATGATGATTGGCAGCACTGCCCTTATAAGGGCCATAGTCGTTGGGCGGGGCGGAGGGAGGCAGTTGGGGCATCTCGTAATTCTCTACGTGGCAGTATTCAACTTCATTCATATATTGCCCCCCGATCTTAACCGAGCCCTTGCTTCCTACAATGGTGATGCTGCTTTCCATGTTCTTGTCCCAAACGGCAGTGGAATAGTTGATGCATCCCATACCCCCGTTGACGAAATTAAACCCTACCATGCCTGAGTCTTCAAAATCGGTCAGGTCAGCATGCGCAAAGTCGTTGAAAAAGGCCTGGATCTCTTTAATATCGCCAAAGAGCCAGTACATGATATCCACAAAATGGGCGAACTGAGTAAAGAGGGTTCCGCCATCCAGATCAGCAGTGCCTTTCCAGTCGTCTTTTTTGTAATAGCGGCTGTCGCGGTTCCAGTAGCAGTTGACCTGCACCATATAAATTTCACCCAGGGTTTTGTTTTCCACCATCTCCTTAATCCAAACGGAAGGAGGGGAGTAACGGTTTTGCATCACCAGGAAAAGCTGGCGGCTGACCTGGAGTGATTTATAGATTACGGCTTCACACTGTGCTTTGGTAAGGGCCATGGGTTTTTCACACACCACGTGGAATCTTTTCTCCAGGGCTTGCAGGCTGTGGCGGGCATGCAGGCCATTGGGGGTGCAGACGTTGACCACATCGAAAGGAAGGCCGCTGTCGAGGAGCTCTTCAATTGACTTGAAGAAAGGCACCCCAAAGGGGTCAATACCCAGTTGCTCCTTAGGTTTGATGTCGCATAGGGCCACCAGTTCTGATTCAGGGTTTCCCAGGATCATTTCGGCGTGCCTCTTGCCAATATGACCGCAACCCACTACTGCAAAACGAATTTTTTCAGACGCCTTATCCATAATAATTTCTTGTTTTTGCGAAATACTGGGCTTGAACCATTTCTTCAACCCAAGATTCCGTTTTTTGTAATGCAGGCCTTAAACTAAAGCCCTGGATGAATTCCCCTTAACTGATCCTTATTACTCTGTTGTTTTCCAGAGCATATTCCTGACCGCTCTCAGGGCATTTAGCCTTTCCTTGCACATCGAAGCGAAGGTGGTGACCAAATTCGCTCATCCAACCAATGTGCCGGGCAGGGTTTCCCACCATCAGGGCATACGGAGGCACATCGCGGATCACCACCGCCCCTGCGCCAATAAAAGCAAAGGCACCGATCTCAATGCCGCAAACCACGGTGGCATTGGCGCCAATGCTCGCCCCGCGCCGCACCAGGGTTTTTACATACTGATCCTTGCGAACCACTGCACTGCGGGGGTTTACTATATTGGTAAACACCATGGATGGCCCAAGGAAGACATCATCTTCACAGATAACCCCCGTGTAAATGGAAACGTTGTTCTGAACCTTTACATTATTGCCCAGGATGACCCCGGGTGAGACCACCACATTTTGGCCCAGGTTGCAATTCTCGCCCAGCACACAATCGGGCATAATGTGGGTGAAGTGCCATATTCTGGTCCCTTTGCCGATCTGGCAGCCGGGGTCGATTACTGCTGTTTCATGGTGAAAGAAATCTTTGGTTTCCATTGTCAGGGTTTAGCGGTTTACATATTCCAGGACAGATTGGGTAATGTACTTCAGCTGCTCGTCATTGAGCTCGGTATGCATGGGCAGGGAGATGACACTCTTGCTGAGGGCTTCGGTAACGGGGAAGTCTCCCTCGTGGTATCTTGGGTCAATATATGCCTTTTGCATGTGCATGGGGACGGGGTAATAAACCATTGCAGGGATATCCTTTGCATGAAGATGTTCCTGCAGGCCAAAGCGGTCGATGTCCCTGGTGACAAGGGTGTACTGGTGGAATACGTGAGTGGAATTTCCTGCCCGTTTTGGAGTCAGCAGCCTGGTATTGTTGGAAAAAGCATAGTCGTAATAGTCGGCAGCGGCCTGGCGTGCTTCAGCGTATTGATCGAGGTGTCTGAGCTTGATGCGCAAGATGGCGGCCTGAATGCTGTCAAGGCGTGAATTGACGCCAATGGAATCATGGTAGTAGCGCACTTCCATGCCGTGGTTTACGATCACCCGCATGCGCCGTGCTAAATCATCGTCATCGGTGAAGATGGCGCCGCCGTCGCCGTAGCATCCCAGGTTTTTTGAAGGGAAGAAAGAGGTGCATCCGATATGCCCCATAGTGCCTGCTTTTTTGCGGGTGCCGTCGCTGAATTTATAGGTGGCGCCAAGGGCCTGGGCGGTATCTTCAATGATATAAATGCCTGCTTCGCGTGCAATTTCGAGGATGGGTTCCATGTCGGCACACTGTCCAAAGAGATGCACAGGTACCACCGCCTTGGTTTTTGGGGTGATGGCCTTGCGGAAAGCCCTGGGGTCAATGTTAAAGGTCAGGGGGTCAACATCCACCAGAACAGGGGTCAGGCCCAGGAGGGCAATCACCTCTACTGTGGCTACAAAGGTAAAAGAAGTGGTGATTACTTCGTCGCCGGGTTTCAGGTCAAGGGCCATCATGGCAACCTGCAGGGCGTCAGTCCCATTGGCACAGGGAATGACATGCCTGACCTCCAGGTAATCTTCCATCTCTTTTTGAAAGCTTTTTACTTCAGGTCCATTGATGAATTGTGTTGAGCGTATTACATCAAGTACAGCCTGGTCGACTTCTTTGCTTATTTTGTCGTACTGGCCCTGTAGGTCAACCATTTGAATTTTCTTCATAGGGGAGGAATTGGGTAAGTTACCGGAAAATTTTTCAGCTTACAAAGATAAAAAATATTCTTTCGGTCAGGCAATTTTTGTCGCCTAAAGGCATTTTGAGGAAGTTTTTTTTCTTTATCTTTTTTCAGGAAAATCTGAAATCAGTTCTTTCGAATGGCTTATCTTTGGGCAGGAAAAAACCTGCATTGGATGCGGATTCTTTATCAGTTGTTTGTGTGGATTTATTGGGTGGGGTCAGGAATAGCTGCCCGGTTTTCGCCCAAGGTGAAGCTTTGGCGTAAAGGCCGTAAGGGGCAATTTTCACGTATGCAGGCTGTTGAACAGGGGGGGCAACCCCTTGCTTGGTTCCACTGTGCCTCGCTTGGGGAATTTGAGCAGGGGCGACCTGTCATTGAAGCCTTCCGTGGGGCTTTCCCTGATTACAGGATACTCCTTACCTTTTTTTCCCCTTCAGGATATGAGATTCGAAAGAATTATGAACAAGCTGATTATGTGTTTTACCTTCCCTTTGACACCCCTGGCCAGGTGAAGCGGTTTTTTGAGATCTGGGACCCTGTGGTTGCTGTGTTTGTGAAGTATGAGTTCTGGTTTAACTTCTTCGATACGCTTTTCAGCAAAGGGATACCCAGCTTGGTTATTTCGGCCAACTTCAGGCCTGACCAGCATTTTTTCAAACCATATGGCGGATGGTTTCGCAGGCAATTAAGAAAGCTTTCGTTTATCTTCGTTCAGAACCAGGCTTCCCTTGACCTGCTGCATGAGGCAGGGATCGAAAATGCTGCCATCAGCGGCGACACCCGTTTCGACAGGGTAGCTGCCATAGCTGAGAGGCCGGTCGCATTTCCCCAATTGAAGGCCTTCACCGAAGGGCATCAAATCCTTGTCGCGGGCAGCACCTGGCCTGCTGATGAGGAAATGTTGCTGCCGCTGATCAAAGATGAAGCAATAGATTTGAAATACATCATTGCCCCCCACGAGATTCATGTCAATCATATTGCTGCCCTGAAAACACAAATAGGGGAGCGGGTTGAAGTGTTCTCCGAAATACAGCAGGAAGTCCATCCCCAGACCCGGGTGCTGATCATCAACAGGATTGGCTTGTTATCGGGCCTTTACCGCCTGGGCACAATGGCCTATATAGGGGGTGGCTTCGGGCGGGGAATCCACAACATCTTGGAGGCGGTGACCTTTGGACTGCCCGTATTCTTCGGCCCGCGCTACCACACCTTTGCCGAGGCGGTTGAACTTCAGCAAAGGGGAGGGGCTTTCCCCGTTAGGGAGCAGGGCCAACTCCGGGAAGGAGTGAAGGCGCTGCTGGAAAAACCCGGGAAACTTCAGGGGGCTTCTGCCATTTGCCGGGAATTTATTGAAGAAAAGAAGGGAGCTACCCGAATCATCATTGACTATCTGAAGGTTATCCTGGCCTGACTAAAGGGCAGGAAACAATCTTGCCCCCTTTTTATATTCCCTTAAATTGGTTAATTTTATTTACTGATTTCCGAATACGCACCAATACTTTTCAGTTATGATTTTTTTTCTGAAAGTGCTTGTATCTTCCTTTGCTGTGCTGATCACCGGCTATATCCTTCCGGGGGTTCATGTCAGGGATTTCATTACCGCAGTGGTAGTGGCTTTTGTGCTGGGTTTGCTGAATATGCTACTGAAGCCTATCCTGATCCTCCTAACCATTCCCATTACCATTCTTACCCTGGGTTTGTTCCTGCTGGTCATAAATGGTTTTATCATTTTAATTGCCACCCATATTGTGAAGGGTTTTGTGGTTGACGGTTTTTGGTGGGCGGTCTTGTTCAGCATCATTCTGACAATCGTCACCTGGCTGCTTGAGATTCCGGTGAAGTCGGCATAGAGCTCCTGGCGGGGCTTGGAGGTGTTTTTTTCGGGAAAAAGTATCCTTGGCACGCTAATTGGTTTTATCAGGATGATTAAGTTTTATTAAAAAATGGAGGAATATGCCATGAAAAAATTCCTGATGACCTTTGCTTTTGTGAGCATGGCCCTCACCCTGGCTGCCTCACATCCCAATCCGTCTGAGCTTATTTTGTCGCTGCACGACGGGGCTGCTTTCAACCTTACTGTTGACAACCGCACCTTCCACCAGCAAGCCAGTTCCTATACAATCGCTGACCTTCGCCCCGGAAAACACTACATAGAAGTGATGCGCTTCGATCGCTCCTTCAACGGACTTTATTATGTGATGGGTGCCCCACGGGTGGTCTTTTCAGGAAACATCCAGGTACCTGCCCGCAAGCGCCTGTTCGCCCACATTGACCATCGCAACCGCTTTGTGGTCACCGAAAAAGTGGCGCTCAGGCCCGTTCAGGTCAACCATGGTCCTGCCCATTATCCTGCCACTTATAGGGTCGTCATGAGCCCCCAGGCCTTTAAGGTCCTTAAGGAAAGCATGGCAAACATACGCTTCGAGAGCCGCCGCCTTGAACTGGCACAGCATGCTATTATTACCAACAACGTGACTTCTGCCCAGATAAGTGAATTGATGGGATTGTTCGCCTTTGAATCGAACAGACTCACCCTGGCGAAAGTGGCCTATACCCACACAGTCGACCCCCAGAACTACTTCCTGGTGCACCGGGCTTTCCGCTTCAGCTCAAGCAGCCGTGACCTCAACCGATTTATTGTTAGCAACCACTAAACTGTTTTTAAAACGTAAACTGTATGAAAATAAAATCCGCAATCAGCATGTTCCTGCTGCTGGCTCCGGGCCTTTGGGCTCTGGGTCAGCCAGTGCAGGTCACTTCCGAAATGAAGGAGGCTACGATCTTTTTTCAGGGGGCTCAGCTCACACGCGAGGCCCAGGTCAGGGTGCCTGCCGGCATCAACGAACTGGTGTTTACCCAACTTCCTCTTGATATTGATGCTTCAAGCATTCAGGTAAGAGCCACAGGAGCCCTTACCATCCTTTCAGTTAGTCACAGGACCAATTTTTTGGAAAGCCCGGCTTTAAGCAAAGAGATCAGGCAAATGGAGGACAGCCTCAGGTTTTACAAGAACCGTCTGGATCTCAACCGTGCCACCCTCAAGGTCTATGAAGAAGAGGAAGCCTTGCTGGCTGCCAACCGTTCACTAGGAGGCAGCGAGCGGGGGGTGCAGGTTGCAGAACTGAAGGCTGCCGCCGATTTCCTCCGCCAGCGTCTGCAGGAGATTAAAGCCAACTGGCTGAAGGTCCGCCAGGATGTTGAGAAGGATGAAGAACGCTACAACCGCATAAACCAGCAACTCAGCCGTCTGCGGGGAAATTCAACGGCCCAGGTGGGCGAGGTGGTCGTACAGGTTTCTGCCCATGCCGCTTCCAATTCAAACTTTTCCTTGAGCTACAACATATACCAGGCCGGCTGGGTGCCCGTTTACGACGTCAGAGTAGCCGATATAGACCGCAATCTCGAACTTATGCTAAAGGCAGATGCTTTCCAGAACACGGGGGAAGACTGGAAGAATGTAAGGCTTACCTTTTCTACAGGCAATCCGCGTCAATGGGGGCAGAAACCCCGGCTCTCCCAGTGGTTTCTGCGCTATGAGGAGGATGTTGTCGCCCTGCGGGCAAGACAGGCCGGCGCTGTTTTAAACGAAGTATATGCAATGGATGCTGAAGCAGCACAGTATGCTCCTGCGCCCAAAGCCGAAGAAGCGCTTTCGGCAGAGGATTTTGTCCAGGTTCAGGAGGGGCAGACGACCCGCGAATTTGTGGTAAACACCCCTTACAACCTTTTCTCGGGAAGAGATCGGCGGGTGGTGGAACTGGAGGGGCACAGCCTTCCTGCGCAATATGAGTACTATGTGGTGCCTAAACTACACACCGATGCCTTCCTGGTAGCCCGGGTGGCTGACTGGCAGGATTACGCCCTGCTGCCCGGGGAGGCCAACCTCTTTATGGAGGGCACCTTCCTGGGCAAGACCTTCATTGACCCGGGCATGACAACGGACACCCTCGAACTGTCCCTGGGCCGTGATCAGAATATTATCGTAAAACGCGAACGCATCAAAGACCAGAGCAAGCGTAATTTCCTGGGCAACCGCACCACCGATACCGTGGGATGGGAGGTCAGCGCCCGCAACAACAAAGGGGTACCCATCACCCTGACCATCCAGGACCAGGTGCCATTGTCAACCCAGCAGGATATCGAAGTGTCTGTGGAAGAAATGTCGGGTGCTGCCTACGACAAGGACCGCGGCTTCCTGAGCTGGAGGATGGAACTGCGCAGTGGGGAAACCCAGCAGAGGACCCTGCGCTATACGGTACGATATCCTAAAAATAGAAGAATCATCCTGGAATAAAACAAAAAAAGGAGGCCGCGGCCTCCTTTTTCTTATTTGAGCTGTTCCCTGAATAACCGCTCCAGCTTGTCCAGTTTCGGAACGATCACAAACTGGCAATAGGCCTGGTTAGGGTTGTTCGCAAAGTAATTCCGGTGGTAATCCTCAGCCTTGTAAAACGCCTTGAGTTCTGTAACTTCAGTTACGATGGGATTGTCCCAAATCTTTTCCCGGTTCAGGGCGTCCTTCACTTGCTCAGCCATTTCCTTTTGCTGCGGGCTGTGATAAAAGATCACCGAGCGGTATTGTGTGCCCACGTCGGCGCCCTGCCTGTTAAGCGTAGTGGGGTCGTGGGTCTTAAAGAAGATCTCCAGCAGTTGCAAATAGCTTACCACTTCAGGGTCATATTTGATCTGGATGACTTCAGCGTGCCCTGTCGTGCCGCTGGTTACTTCGCGGTAGGAGGGGTTGCGGCTTTTGCCACCCGAATAACCTGATACTACATTGTGAACGCCCCTGACTTTTAGAAAGACGGCCTCAGTGCACCAGAAACAACCGCCTCCAAAGGTGGCCGTTTCCAGCAAAGGAGTTTCATGATGATTTAGATCTGCCATATCGTTAGATGTTTTTGAGTTATTGTCATTCGGACCGCAGGCGCCAAAGAGCAGGGGCCATAAAAGAAGTAGAAGTTTCATGATGCATTGGATTTAAACTTTCGCCAGACATACTTCGAGGGCCGGGAACAGCCCCGTTTCTGTGCAAAGCCTGTGCCTCACAGGAAAACAAATAAAGGTGGTTTTTGTTGTAAGCAGATGATCAGGCCATATGATCGATCAGGAAGCGGTAATCCTCCTCATTGAGCTTGTGATGGATCCCATCCACCTGGTTCAATTGCATAATCCTGTGCAGGTCGTCCTTGTCGGCCTTACTGCATTGGATCCCTGCCTGGGAAAGAGTGATGGGGCATCCAATAAGCTTAAAGAAATACTCGAATTTGTAGATGGTGTCTTCAACGGATTCACAGCCAAAGAGCGCTGAGCCCAGCTCGGTGATCCTGTCCTGAATGCGATCCTGCTGCAGCTTCAGCCAGGCGGGGTAAACGATGGAAAGGGTGGCCCCATGTGCCAGGTCCCACTTCACGCCCAGGGTATGGCCGATGTTATGCACCCCCCAGTCCTGCGATTTCTTACCCGGAACCGTCATCCCGTTGAGGGCACAGGTGGCTGCGTACATGATACGGGCCCGCAAGGCGTAATTTTCAAGGTCTTTCATCAGCGCAGGGCCATATTTCAGTGCTTCCTTGATAATGGCGATGATGAACCGGTCGGAAAGGCTGGCTTCACCCTCCCCAAACCAAGCCTCCAGGGCATGGGCGATCAGGTCGGCAATGCCATATGCCGTATAGTTTTCAGGGACACTGCAGGTATAGGTGGGGTCGAGAAAGCTGTGCCTGGGATACATCAGTTTATGCACATACCCGATCTTTTTCTGATGCGTGTCGCTCTGCACAACCGCTGCGGCATTCATCTCTGTTCCCGTGGCGGCCAGGGTAAGCACCCCTATAAGAGGCAAAGCCTTGAGGGGCTTCTCAGAACCATCCAGAAACTCCCAGCCTGAATGGCTGACAGGGATTGTCAGGGCAATGATCTTGGCGCTGTCTATCACACTTCCTCCACCCACAGCAATGATCATGCTCACCCCTTCCTTTCGGCCAAGGTCAGCAGCAGCATCTACATCCTCAATGATGGGATTGGACTTGATCCCATCGAATTCAACCACCTCTATTCCCGCATCCAGCAGGCTCTGCAGCGTCTCCCGGTAGGATCCGTTCCTTTTAACCGAGCCTTTGCCATAAACCAGAAGTGCTTTATTCCCATATGCCGATGCAAGGCTACCCAGTTTCTTTACAACACCTGCCCCGAAGTGTAATTCTACGGGATTGTAGATCCTGAAATTTTCCATAATTCCCTTTTAAATAGTAAGTTCCTGACAGTCCTTGTTAAGGTTCATTATCAGTAACGAAGGTAAAAATAACCAGCAAAAAAATGCAAGAAATCGGGAACAAAGAGGCGAGTTTTTTATAATTTTATGCCTTCATTGGGGGAAAGGGTGCTTTTATTCTGAGCGGCCTCCGCAAAGAACATACACGACATAGAAAAACCTTAAGAAAATGACGACACAAAACATTAAAGGAACCATTGGAATTCTTACCGGAGGGGGTGATGTCCCCGGGCTGAACCCTGCCATCAGGGCCATAACAATACGTGCCCTGCGCGAAGGCTACAGGGTCGTTGGGATTCGCAGGGGCTGGGCGGGCATCATGGAAGTGATTCGCGACAAGAAAGCAGATAATTCACAAAATTTTGTTGAGTTGACCGAGGATATCGTTAACCGCGCAGGCCGTACAGGGGGAACCTTCCTGCATAGCTCGCGCACCAGGCCCAGTCACGTGCCCCTCAGGCTTGTTCCCGATCAGTACAAGGATAAATACAAGGCTGAGGTCAACGACCTTACGCCCGAGGTTTTGAAGAATATCGATTTCATTGGGATTGACTTTCTGATTCCCATCGGGGGCGATGATACCCTGAGCTATTCTGTCCGTCTCTACCAGGAAGGCGTCAAAGTGGTGGCCATCCCCAAAACCATGGATAACGACGTACCCGGTACTGATTACTGTATTGGATTCAGTACCTGCATCACCCGTACCATTGCTATGACTAACCTTTTGCGGACTTCGGCAGGTTCGCACGAGCGCGTTCTCGTAATTGAGGTATTCGGACGCTATGCCGGCTTCACCGCCCTGCTGCCCACTATGGCAGGCGCTGCCAACCGCTGCGTAATCCCTGAATACAAGTTTAAGATTGAACACCTAACCGAGCTCCTGGTGCAGGACCGGCTCAAGAACCCCAGCAAGTACTCAGTGGTGTTGGTATCAGAAGGCGCGGCATTTGAAGGCGTCGATATGATGTTCTCCAACAATGAAAGGGACATGTTTGGCCATGCCAAGCTGGGTGGCATCGGGGATGCCGTTTCTGCCAAGATCAAGGATGTCAGCCCGCAATTCAACAACGGCCGCCGTGTGGAAACCATCAACCAGCACCTGGGATACCTCGTGCGTTCGGGTGACCCCGATGCCATTGACAGCATTGTGCCTATGGCTTACGGTAACCTGGCCCTCGACCTGGTGCTCAAAGGTATCCACGGCAGGCTGGTAATCCTTAAAAATGGCCGTTACGACAATATCCCCGTGGATATCGTGACCAGCACCAAGAAACTCATCGACATCAACAAACACTACAACACCGAACGCCTGCGTCCTGTTTACGAGTCATTTATTGATAAGCCGCTTTTCCTGGTTTAAGCAGCTGAAAGGGTTCTTTAACAGGGGCAAATCCATTTGGGCTTGCCCCTTTTTTGGGGGCTGAAAGAAGCACTATCCTTCCTGTTTCACTGTTCGATTTCGGTCATCAGGGATTGAAAAACGGACACTTTAGCTGATTCGCTTTTATTGTTTTTGATTGTAATTAGTTGTATATTAATATTTTATTCAGCAAGGCATGTTTTTAGCTGGATGTTTCGAAAACCTATTCATATTCTTAACAAGAAAATAGCAAATGATGAAAGCAAGCGTAATGAAAAAAAGCAACAGGATGGCAAGCCTGGTCCTGCTGGCCCTGTTTTTTGCAAGTTCTGCCTTTGTAGCCTGCGGCAGCTCAATCAGCGGTAGCGGTATTATTGCCTCCGAAATCCGCGACACCCCATCTTTTTCTTCAGTATCGGTTGGCAGCGCCATCAAACTGGTAATCAGCCAGGGCTCCCCCTATGAGGTTTTGGTTACCGCCGATGACAACCTCCTTCCATACATACGCACGGAAGTATCAGGCAATACCCTGAAGATTGGCGTAGAACCCATGACCTCCCTGCGCAACCATAAGGATATCGTGGTGCATGTTACCGCCCCGATCTTTGAAAAGATCAGTTGCAGCGGGGCCGCCGAAGTGGAAGCCCCTAATCTGCTCACACAGGAGTCCCTGGTAATAAAGTGCAGTGGGGCAGGGAATGTTAAACTTGAGGTGGAGGCTGCAAGCCTCGAGGTGGATGCCAGCGGGGCCTCTGATGTGCGCCTGGAGGGCAATACCCGTTTCCTGAAAGCGGAGCTCTCAGGAGCCTCCGATTTGAAATCGTATGGCCTCTACTGCGAGCTTGCTGAGGTGGGCTTAAGCGGTGCCAGCGATATGCAGATTACCGTTTCCGGGCAGGTCACGGGTAAGGCCAGCGGCGCCTCAAGCCTGAAAGTGGCTGGCGGTGCATCTCTAAATGTCAATACCAGCGGCGCATCCAGCGTTTCTTCCCGTTAGCCCCAGTTCGGAAAAAATCATAAAGAAGGAGGCCGTCTCAAGGTGATGCTTTGAGATGGCCTCTTCCTTTTTTCGCAATCGCATTTTTGTTTCATAATTGTTTCCAGGCAAACCCGGGTCATGCCTCCCAAAAGCAGTTTCAGGGAGGAGACATTACCGTACTTTAGACGTACCTAAGACGTACTTAAGACGTACTTAAGACGTACATAATCCGTCTTAAGTCCGTCTTAAGTCCGTTTAATGTTTGTTTAAAATACGTTTTAGCTTTGAGTAAGGATAGGGAGGGAAATATTCAGGAAAGTATATCAGGGGCTGACAGGTGGGGTTTTACCCAGGGGTTGCGCTTTGATGGTAAGCGGATAAGAAGTTTGGCCACAGACGCAGAAGAGTCAACCTCAGTCCTTTGAGGTGGTCTCTCCTTTGATTTTTTACCGGATTAAAAAAAAGAAAAGCCACCGAAGTGGCTTTTGATATAAAGGGAGGCTTTGGCGGAGAGAGAGGGATTCGAACCCCCGGAGGTTTAACCCTCAACGGTTTTCAAGACCGCCGCAATCGACCACTCTGCCATCTCTCCGCGGCAAAAGTAGTAAAAATTTCTTTTGTCCTAAGAAAATTTATTTGACCCCCTGTGGCCGAAAAACCTTACTTTTACAAGTGCAGGCCCCTGAAAGGCCTGTCTTGAAAAAATTTTCCCTGTATGATAAACCCCGGGGTGGCCATTGTAATCCTGAACTGGAACGGTAAATCCTTTCTCGAGCAGTTCTTGCCCTCCGTTATCGAACACAGCCCTGCCCGGGCCAGGGTTGTCATTGCCGACAATGCATCTTCGGATGATTCCATTGATTTTCTGGAGGAGCATTATCCTGAATTGCAGTTGATCCGTCTAAAGGAAAACCTGGGTTATGCAGGAGGTTACAACGCCGCCCTCGGGCAGGTCGAAGCTGATTATTTTGTGCTCCTCAACTCAGACATTGAGGTACCACCCCATTGGGTCGAGCCTGTCATCGAATATCTGGAAGCCAATCCGAGGGTTGCTGCGGCCCAGCCGGACATCCTTTCATGGCACGAAAAACAACGCTATGAATATGCAGGGGCTGCAGGTGGGTTTATCGACATTCTTGCCTATCCCTTTTGCAGGGGTCGTATCTTTCAGCACCTGGAAGAAGCGCGCGGGCAATATGCCGAACCCATGGAGGTGTTCTGGGCCACAGGGGCCTGCCTCTTTGTCCGGGCTGATGCCTTCCGCAAGGCAGGCGGCTTCGACCACAGGTTCTTTGCCCATATGGAAGAGGTCGACCTCTGCTGGCGCCTGCAAAACCTGGGATACAAGATCGCCGCCATCCCTGCTTCAAGGGTATACCATGTGGGCGGAGGCACCCTGCCCAAGTCGAGCCCCCTGAAGACCTTCCTGAATTTCCGCAACAGCCTGTGGCTGCTGACCAAAAACATGCCCACGCGTTATTTTTATCCCATCCTCCCCATACGCCTTGGGCTGGATGTCATGGCCGCCCTTAGCTTCCTGGCAGGAGGCAAATGGGCCGATGCTTGCGCCGTGTGCAGGGCGCATTTCGCTTTTTTCAGGAGCATCCGCAAAATCCGTGACCATGCAGCAAGCCTGCCCAAAAATCTCCCATCAGGTATGTATAAGGGCAGCATTGCCTTTACGCATTTTATCCGAAGGAAGAAAACCTTCCTTACGATTAATCACAAGAGAATGTCTTGATTCCCCGGTGTTTATCCTTTGTTTTTTTGCCCTGAATGAATGAAGTTTTGAACGGCCAGGCGGTAGCTGTCGAGGCCAAAGCCCGCAATACATCCGGTGCAGTGAGGCCCGATCAGCGAACGGTGCCTGAAGTCTTCACGGGCAAAGATGTTTGAGATGTGCACCTCGATCACGGGGGCTTTCATGGCTGCAAGGGCATCGGCCAGGGCCACGCTGGTGTGGGTATAGCCTCCCGCATTGAGGACGATCCCGTCAACCCAGGCGCCTGTGTCCTGGATCTTGCTGATCAACTCCCCCTCAAGATTGCTCTGGAAATAATCAATATGGACATTGGGGAACCAGGCCCTGAGTTTTTCAAGGTATCCGCCAAATCCTTCCTTGCCGTAAATGTCAGGCTCCCTATTGCCTAAGAGGTTCAGGTTGGGGCCGTTGATAATGATCAGCTTCATGCGAAATTTTTTATGCAAATTAATGAAAATATGTTTGTGCTTCCCAACTTATCTGCCTTTTTAAACCCAAAAGCCGGCAATTCTCTTTTGCTTTCAGCGGGAATATTATTAACTTTGCATTGCTTTTCAAGAAATAGGGGTGCCCTAAATCACGGGCTGAGATCAAACCCATTGAACCTGCTCCGGGTAATGCCGGCGAAGGGAAGGGATATAAACAAAGAGCGGTCTTTTTCCCTATTTTCCGCTCAATGTTTAACCAGAAAAAAAGGAATTTTTAAAATGAGAAGAAAGATGCTGGTCACGGCTTTATGCCTGATCATGTCATTGGCTGGTATGAGCCAGCATGCACTGCAGGGCCGCATTTATGACAAGGAGGCCCTGATGGCCCTGCCCGGGGCCAATGTTGTTGTAAAAGGAACTTTTAAAGGGGTTTTCACAAACAACGAAGGCCGTTTTGAGCTCGATAACCTGCCTGCAGGATTGGCAGTGGTTCTGGTGAGCTACATAGGATATGAAACGGCTGAGGTGACTATTGAGCTGCCAGCCCGTTCGCCTCTTGAGGTTGGCCTGGTGCCCACAGCTACCCTGGCGGGCGAGGTGATCGTAACCGGCTTGCGTGCCGATGGGCGCACCCCTGCAACCTATACCGACATCCGGGGCGATGAGCTGGCTAGCAGAAACCTGGGGCAGGACCTGCCCTTCCTGATCAGTCTGACGCCCTCGGTGATTGTCAGCTCGGATGCCGGGGCAGGGGTAGGCTATACCTGGATGAAGATCAGGGGCAGCGACGATACCCGCATCAACGTGACCCTCAATGGAGTGCCGCTCAACAACCCTGAATCGCACGGCGTCTGGTGGGTCAACACCCCCGATGTTTCCACATCGGTCAGCAGTATGCAGGTGCAGCGCGGAGTGGGGCTCAGCACCCACGGGGCAGGGGCCTTCGGCGCCACCATTAGCCTGAAGACCCACGACCTGAAGGAAACCACTTATGCTGAGCTGGAGAACTCCTTCGGCTCCTTCAACACCCTGAAAAACACCGCCAGCTTCGGCACAGGCCTGTTGAAGGGCAAATGGGCCTTCGACGGACGACTTTCCAGGATCGCTTCCGATGGCTATGTCGATCGTGGCTCCTCCGACCTTAAGTCATTCTACCTCTCAGGAGGCTTTTTTGGCAAAAAGACCGTGATCAAGGCCATTACCTTCTCGGGTACCCAGTCGACTTACCAGGCCTGGAACGGGGTGCCCGGCTTTCTGCTGGAAACCGACCGCACCTACAACCCTTCGGGCCTTTATTACGACAATGATGGGAATGCCCTGTTTTATGACAATGAAACCGATAACTACCAGCAGGACCATTATCAGCTCCACCTCTCCCATGCTTTTTCTTCCGAGCTGACAGCCAGTGCTTCCCTGCACTACACCCGCGGCCGTGGCTATTATGAGCAGTACCGCTACGACGACAAGTTCAGCAGCTACAACCTGCCCAATGTCGAGCTGGGCGAGCAGACCATCAGCCGCAGCGACCTGATCAGGCAGCGCTGGCTCGACAATCATTTTGCAGGGATGGTCTTCTCGCTGAACTACAATTCCTTCAACAGGCTCTCGCTTACCTGGGGTGGCGCGGCCAACCATTACAATGGCCATCACTTTGGCGAGATCATCTGGGCGCGTTATGCCCAGCACGTGAACAAAGACTTCAGGTATTACGACAACGATGCCCTGAAGGATGATATCAATACCTATGTGAAGGCCATTTTTGAGCTGCTGCCAGGCTTGAATGTCCTGGCCGATATGCAGTACCGCCATGTGGGCTATACCTTTGAAGGCCCTGCCTGGGTGATGGGCGAAGTAGTGCCCATCGACCAGACGGTCAGTTATGATTTCTTCAACCCCAAGGCGGGTATCAGTTGGGCCATCAACCCTTCCGGTACTGTTTACACCTTTGCCGGAATCGGCAATCGTGAGCCCGTCAGGCGCGACTTCACCGAGTCCTCGCCCGAAAGCCGCCCCCGCCCCGAGACCATGCGCAACGTGGAACTGGGCTACCGCTTCCAGGGGAAAAGAACCCTGCTTGCCGCCAACCTTTACCTGATGGATTACAAGGACCAATTGATCCTCACAGGCCAGATCAATGATGTTGGGGGCTTTACCCGAACCAATATTGAGGACAGCTACCGCGCAGGAATTGAACTGGAGGCAGGCCTGATCATCAGCCCAAAGCTGCAGTGGCAGGGCAATGCATCCTTCAGCAGGAATAAAATTGAGCTCTTTGTCGAATATTCCGATGCCTACGATAATGACTGGAACTGGACGGGTACCGATGTGCAGGAATACCTCGATACTGATATTTCGTTCTCCCCATCGGTGGTGGCTGCAAGCATCTTCACCTTTGAGCCCCTGGAGGACCTCTACCTCAGCCTGAACAGCAAATATGTGGGCAAGCAGTACATCGACAACACCATGAGCAATGACCGGGCCCTGGACGCTTATTTTGTCAACGATTTAAGGCTGAATTACGTGCTTCACCCAAGCTTCTTCCGTGAGGTCGAACTGGTGGCCCAGGTCAGCAACCTCTTTAACGCGCTTTACGAAACTAACGCCTGGATTTATAAGGGCGTAGTTGGCGACCAGGGGATGACTACCATCGAAGATGGTTATTTTCCCCAGGCAGGAAGGCATTTTATGGCAGGGGTCAATTTTCGCTTCTAAACAGTTGGGCCTCGCTCCATAATACCACAAAACTGCTTTTTAGCTTAAACGGTGTTTAGTCGGTTTAAACCGACTAAACACCGTTTAAACTCCCCGTATAGCCCATGGATGCTGGCTTTCAGAAATGAAAAAATGATGCATGTTTATTGTTGTGGATGAGCCTTGTCCTTTTAATTATTGTCTGGATTTTAGGCTGGAATCTTGGGACTTTTTGGAGGGGGAGCATTGAATTTTTAAAGACATCTTTTCTCTTGACCTGAGCAATGAATTCCTTGTTTAAAGGGAAGGAAGCCCTTAAAAAGGCTCAATGTAATCTAAAAAAAGCTTGACAGGAGTTTAGTTTTCCTCTTCCGTTTTCGGAGGTTTTTCGGGAATTGTTTCGTCGGAGCCCGTTTCCTCCTCATCCAGTTTGCGGTGGATGACGTAATTTCGCCATTTTCCGATCACCTGCTGCATGTCGTCAGGCAGTTCTGAGTCGAAAAACATGGTTTTCCCAGTGGTGGGGTGTTTGAATCCGAGGGTTTTGGCGTGCAGTGCATGACGCGGCAGGAGGTTAAAGCAGTTGGTGATAAACTGCTTGTACTTCGTAAACGTGGTTCCTTTGAGTATCCTGTCTCCCCCGTAGGTATCATCATTAAATACAGGATGGCCAACATACTTGAAGTGGGCCCTGATCTGGTGGGTTCGTCCTGTTTCAAGCTTGCATTCCACCAGGGTCACATATCCGAATCGCTCGAGTACGCGGTAATGGGTTATGGCGTGTTTGCCATAGGCGCCATCGGGGAATACATCCATCACCTTGCGGTTTTTCAGGCTGCGGCCTATGTGTCCCGTGATTGTGCCTTCATCTTCCTTAAAGTCGCCCCACACCAGGGCGTTGTAAATGCGGTCGATTTTTCGGTCGAAGAACAGCTTGGCCAGGCGGGTTTGGGCAATCTCGGTCTTGGCCACAACCATTATGCCCGAGGTGTTCTTGTCGAGGCGATGCACCAGCCCTGGTTTGATGTCCTCTTCGTTTTGCAGGGGCAGATTTCCAAAGCGATGTACCAGGGCATTGACCAGGGTGCCTGTATAGTTGCCGTATGCGGGATGGACCACCAGGCCTGCCTCCTTGTTGATCACGATCAGGTCGTCATCTTCAAACAGGACATTGATGGGGATGTCCTGGGGGATCAGCTCAATTTCGCGGGGCGGATAAGCCATCACGATGCTGATCACATCGCCGGGCTTGACTTTGTAGTTCGATTTTACGGGTTGTTCGTTGACCAGGATGTTGCCTGCCTTTGCGGCCATCTGGACCTTGTTGCGGCTGGCATTTTCGATGCGCGAAGTCAAATATTTGTCGATCCGCAGCAGGCCTTGTCCACGATCGGCGACAAAGCGGTAATGCTCGTACAACTCCTGTTCGTCGCCGCTTTCTTCCAGGTCATCCTCTTCGGGAAGGTCTCTTTCGTCTATCATTCCCTGTAGTTTTAACGGGCAATAATGAAGCGCAGGGCCCGGCTTTGGTGGCTTGGCGGATGGGTGATGCGCAGGAGGTAAATGCCGTTGCTGAAGGCGCTGACATCCAGCTCTTTTATGTATTCTCCTGAAAGCAGGAGGCGGCCACTGAGGTCGAACACCTCAAGCCTTACTTCTTCGGGATGCAGGCCGGGTTCATCCAGCCTTATGTTCAGGAGTCCGTGGTGCAAGGGGTTCGGGTAGACATTCACGCCCAAGCTGAGCCGGGGTAATTCAACCGCCACGGTTTGCTGGGGACCGAAAACTGGCCTGATCATCAAGGCGCCTTCGTAAATGGTGGGCACCCATTCATTGCCAATATTGTAAAAAATGTTTTGGCCTGCCTGTCCGTTGGCATCATACCCAATGTTCAGGAATCCCTCGTTGAGCTGGCGCCAGCCAATGTAGATGGTGTCAGACACCGGGATGGGCTCATCCAGGTAAAAGGTGGCAAAGCCATTGAGGCCATCTTCAAATTCGGGGGTGATGACTTCCGATTCATAGAGGATCTCTTCAGGGTCGAGGTTTTTCCAAACGGTCAGGTAAAAAGGAATGTCGTTGCTTTCCGAAAGGGTGCGGTTGAAAAAGAACTGTACCGCTTCCAGGGTGTCGGTTTTGCTGAGGATGAAGCGATAGGCACCGCGGGCATTTTTTCCGGCCAGGCCATAACCGCTCTCAGGCACCCCGTCGTCGTAGGCGAAATAATTCCGGAATACTTGCTCGTAAACGATGGTGTCGTTGCGTTGGTAGCTGTCGCCTGCCACGCCTTCGCGAATAATATGAATCACCTTGAAATGGCGCTCAGCAGCAGGGGCAGTGGGCAGGGGGTTCTGGATGACGATGGGGTTGGTATGGGGCTGGTAGTTCTGATAGCCTTCCTGAATGAAGGGGGCGATATTCCAGGTCCCGCCGGAATAGGTCCTGATGTTGGTGCCTGATTCATCCTGGATGAAATAACGGTAGACGTAGTTGTAAATAATGCCTCCCAGGTTGGTGATCTTCAGATCGAGATTGCTTTTCAGGTGCGATTGTGGGTTTATGATGTAATGGGACCAGGGCATCGAGGTATAGTGCTTTAGGATGGAGGAGGCCCCATCGGCAAAGGCGATGTCGAAATAGGATTCGTTGAAAACGCTTCGTCCCTGGTCGAGCAGGATGTAGTCGATGTTCCAGATATTGTTATTTCCCCCCATATTGACGGGGGTTTTATTGGTCTCGATGGAAAAACTGGAGTAGTTTTTAAACCTGAATCTGAAGTCGTTGCGGAAGAATGCGGGGTCGGTAATAAAGAGGGCCACGCGTTTGAAGTAGGGGAAGCTTTCATTGGCAAAGTTGGCTAGGGATTCGCCCTCAGCCCGCCAAACGGATTCCCATTCATCGGGTACCCAAACGGTTTCGCCTTCTTCGTTTTCGTCATAATAGCCCGGGCTGCGCAAGAATTCGAGCACGAGGGAGTCGCGGTCGCGCGGGGCGCTGCCCTTGCCCTGCGGTTGGTAATAAAAGCTGAGCAGGACCGAGTCGGCGGGGGCCAGCTCGCCCAGGCTGATAGGATGTGAAGTCAGGTGGTCAGCCACAAACTGGTAAGCATTCTCAAAAGCTTCTTCATAGATATTTCCCTGCTTATCGAGCGCATCGAAGGTGGCCACCCCAACGGTCTTGGCATGAACGGCAAAGCTGTTGTTGATGAATGCCGAGCTGTCGGCCCAGAGTGCCGGATCGGGGAATGGGCCTGGGTAGCTGAAGTCCTCACGGAAGGGAAGGTTCAGCTGCTTAGGTTCGGCATTCTGGGTCTTTATCTGGGTTTCAATGGCGGCTTTCCGGGGGTTGCTGAGCAAAGGCAACAGCATCTCCTGGGCCGTGGCTACCGTGCTCAGTAGCAGAAATCCAATGAAAGCGGAAATGGCTTTATTCATATTTCTTGCTCTTTTCTGGGGCTCATGGGGCTTTTGTGGGTTTTATTCCCGAAAGGGGTTAAAACTGATCGATGGAGCGGTACCAGACATCCACTTTGCTGCCTTTCCTGACAAGGACATCCTGGTTGTAATCGGGCTCCTGCTTGTACACCCTGGCATTCTGTCTGGAAACGTTTTTTTCGAAGGTTTCATTGCCCAGCACCAGCGAATTTTCTTCCAGGCTTGCCCTGACCTCCTCGGGGTTTTTCCCGTAAAGGAGGGGAACGGACACGTTTTCCATTTCCGAAAGGTATTCATCGAAGTCAAAGCGCCTGCCCGAACGGTACGTAAGATTGACAGAGCTTCCTGCCAGCAGGTGCTGCCGTTGCATGTTGGGGTCGGGCGATTGCTGGAAGACCCTGGGGTCGTCGTCCTGGTCGTCGAGGAATTCCTCGGTGCCAACATTAAGCGAAACGGCATGGAGGGCGTCGATGGCCTCATTGCGGGGCTTTCCCAGCAGGGAAGGAACTCTGACGGTAGTCTCGCCCAGGCCCCTGCCGATGACCAGGTCGATGGCTGTGCCTTTTTCGACCGAAGTGCCAGGCTCTATTTTCCCGTTGTTGAACTTTTGATCCAGGACGGCATTCTGGGCGATGTCGTGCCTGTATTCCATATTTCCGACCTTCAGGCCATAGGCTTCCAGCAGCGCCAGTGCCTGACGCATCGAAAGGTCAACCAGGTTGGGCATGGGTACCATCTCGGGCAGCACGGCAACCTTGGTGAGGTAAATGGTGCGGTTCTTTTTCACCTCAATGCCCGGCAAGGGATCCTGGCTGGCAATGGTCCCTTTGGGGCTGGTGTCATCGAAGATGGAGTCGTTGATCGTATACCGCAGATCCATTTTTCGCAAAATGGTCGAAGCTTCCTGTTCGGTTAGGCCATTGAGGTCTGGAACGGTAATTGTTCGGCCGTGGTGTGTATATATATCAAGCAGTTTCAGTGATACCCATAAAACCACTATTCCGGCTGCGGCAGCCAGCAGCACATTACGAAGGAAGACCTTGCTTTTGACAAATTCCCAAAGACTCATCGTGAAATTTAATTAAAGCGTAAAAATACGAATTAATGCTGATTTTTTCTGCATAGGCTGCGAGGCCTTCAATTTTTCTTAAGTTTGTTGTGAGAAATGCCCCGGTATGCACCGGCAGAGCCCGCGGCATTTTCGGTTTGTTAATTCCCTGGAAAATAAATAATTATCCTGTGAAAAAAAACATTGCATTGGTAGCAGGCGGCGATTCGGGAGAATATGTGATCTCTATAGAAAGCGCCAAAATGATTCAAAGGAATATTGACCCTACTCTTTTTGATGTATATACCATTGTGATCCACAAGAAGAAATGGGTGTTTCTTGACGACAGCGGGGCAGAACACCCTGTGGATAAGAACGATTTTTCGGTAGTTCGTGAGGGAAAGAAAGTGATGTTTGACTGCGCCTTTATCACCATTCACGGGACGCCCGGTGAAGACGGGAAGCTGCAGGGCTATTTTGATTTGATGGGGCTTCCCTATACCACTTCAGGGATGCTGTCCTCGGCTCTGACATTCAATAAGTATTTCTGCAACCAGATGGTTGGCCGTTGGGGAATCCCCGTGGCCCGGTCTGTCAAGTTCAGGCGAGGCCACAACCCCAGCCTTGAAGAGGTGCTGGGCCAGGTAAATTTGCCCGTATTTGTGAAGCCCAACAAGGGGGGATCGAGCCTGGGCACCAATTTCGTCAGGGAGCAAAGCGAACTGTTGGAGGCCATTGAAATGGGCTTTGCCCATGATGATGAGGTGCTTGTGGAGGAATACTTGCAGGGTACCGAGCTTACCTGCGGGGCCTTCAGGCAGGATCAACACGTCAGGGTCCTTCCTGTGACCGAGATCGTCAGCAAAACAGAGGCACAGTTTTTCGACTTTAAGGCCAAATACACCAAAGGGGCTGCTGATGAGATCACCCCGGCCCGCATTACGAACGAACTTTCTGCCCGCGTAAAGGAAACCACCAAGCTTCTCTATGAGAAGTTAGAGCTCAAGGGCTTGGCCCGCATTGATTTTATTTACTCGAAAGGACAGTTGTTTTTCCTTGAGGCCAACATTACCCCGGGGATGGCGGAGACCAGCATTGTGCCCCAGCAGGCTGCCTTCGAGGGTATTGCCATCAGGGAGCTCTTTACCATCGTGATCCAAGAGGCCTTGCGTTCATAGGCCTTTTTAAGGTTTTACTCTAGAATTTTTTTGCCGGTAACTCTTGATGTTCAGGCTGTTGAATCATTGATTAGCTATTCTTCTTCAGGAATTGGACCAATTTTTCAATGGCGCGGTAGCGGTGGCTGATGCTGTTCTTGATCCCTGGCGATAATGCTCCAAAGGTTTGATCGTATCCCTCAGGAATAAAAATGGGATCGTATCCGAAGCCTCCCTCACCGCTTGGTTGATGGGTAAGATGGCCATTGACGATGCCCTCAAAAAGAAATTCCTGCCCATAGTGTATCAGGGCGATCACTGCTCTGAACCGCGCCCTGCGATTGGTTTCGCCTTTTAATTCTTCCAGGAGTTTCAGCATATTGTCGCGGCTGTTTTTACCCGGTCCTGCATAACGGGCTGACATCACGCCGGGCTTCCCATCAAGGGCTTCAACCTCGAGGCCGGTATCATCAGCAAAGCAATCGAGCCCGTAACGAACATTGACATACCTGGCCTTGGCCAGGGCGTTGTCTTCAAGCGTGGGCCAGGGTTCGGGGATATCCTCTTTACATCCGATATCCTTCAGGCTCAGGAGGGTAAAGCCGGGCCCCAGGATGTCTGCAATTTCCCGGAGCTTATGGAGGTTACTGCTGGCAAAGACTAAATTCATAAGTGGAGTAAAAAACTGCCGCCGAAACCGGGACTTTGGAGGTTAAGTCTGGTCAAGGAATTCGTATGAGTTATTCAAGTTCAATGATCACAAAGTTTTTGGGAACCAATTGTCCGGGTTCAACGTTAATGGTTTTGACGATTCCCTTAAAGGGCGGAAAGAGCTTGTTTTTCATCTTCATTGCCTCAAGGATACATAGGATGGTATCCGATTTTACCTCCTGCCCGGGTTTTACATAGACATCCTGGATGGTGCCCGGCATAAAAGCGGTGATCATTTTCGGATTCAGGGGCTCATAGGGCTTGCGACGGCTGTATTTTTTGTTTACCGTGGTGCGGTATATGTCAGCATCGACGATGAACTCTACAAATTGCTGATCGTCCTGTTGCAGTGTTTTGTCTTCCATTCTGTTCTTTTTTTTGGTTTTCTGGCAAAGAATCTTCCAAGGGAAAATGGACAGTTCTTTTTTTAGAATGGGGGGATTCCGTGCTTTTTCTCGGGGCTTTTTTCCGATTTCTGTGAGGAGATATCCAGGGCGTGAATGACAAACCTGCGGGTTTCAGAGGGTTCTATTACTGCATCGATATATCCGTGGGCAGCGGCTACATAGGGGTTGGCAAACTTCTGCTTATATTCTTCCACTTTGGTACGCCTTACTTCCTCCGGGTCGTCGGCATTCATGATCTCGCTTCGGAAGATGATATTGGCAGCGCCTTCAGGTCCCATCACGGCAATTTCGGCGGTGGGCCATGCGAAGACAAAGTCGGCTTGCAGGTGTCGTGAGCACATCGCAATATACCCACCACCGTAGGCTTTACGCAGAATCACGGTGATCTTGGGGACGGTGGCTTCGCTGTATGAATACAGTATCTTGGCGCCGTGGCGAATCACCCCTGCGTGTTCCTGGTCGATGCCGGGCAGGTAACCCGGAAGGTCAACCAGAGTCACCAGCGGGATGTTGAAGGCGTCGCAGTAGCGGATGAAGCGGGCAGCCTTATCGGAGGAATCGACATCGAGCACGCCTGCCAGTACCAGGGGCTGGTTGGCCACGAAACCTATTGTTTCACCATTCAAGCGCCCAAAGCCGATGACGATGTTGGCGGCAAATAGCTCCTGTACTTCAAAAAAGTCGCTATCGTCACTGATGGAACGGATCACATCACGCACGTCATAGGGCTCGCGCGGATCGGTAGGGATGATGTTGCTGATGCGGTATTGCCTTGTTTTCGGTGCTTTCTTGGGGAATGGATCGGCCTTTTTGGTGTTGTTCCAGGGGATATATGACACCAGTTTCTTGATCTGGTCGAAGCACTCGGCTTCACTGTTGGCAAAGAAGTGGGCGTTGCCTGTGATCTCGCTGTGTACCCGGGCACCGCCGAGTTCTTCCATGCTGATCTCTTCGCCCAGGACCGATTTAATGACCTCGGGGCCGGTGATGAACATCTTGGAGATCTTGTCGACCACGAACACGAAATCGGTCAGGGCAGGGGAGTAAACGGCGCCGCCAGCACAGGGCCCAAGGATAACGGAAATCTGGGGAATGACACCTGAAGCCTGGGTGTTGCGGAAAAAGATCTCTCCATATCCGGCCAGTGAGTTTACGCCTTCCTGGATGCGGGCACCTCCCGAATCGTTGATCCCGATGAGGGGGATCTTGAGCCGCATGGCATGGTCCATGATCTTGGTGATCTTGCGGGCGTGCATTAAGCCCAGGGATCCGCCTGCCACGGTAAAGTCCTGGGCAAAGATACAGACAGGGAAGCCGCTGATGGTGCCCGTGCCTGTAATCACCCCATCGCCCGGAAGGTGCTTTTTATCCATATCAAAATCCCTGGCGGCATGCTCAACAAAAAGGTCATACTCGTGAAAAGAGTTGGGATCGAGCAGGGCAATAATCCTTTCACGGGCGGTCATCTTACCCATGGCCACCTGCTTTTCGATGGCTTTCTGGCCACCTCCTTGCAAGGCATTCTGCATGCGCATCTTCAAATCGAGCGTTTTCTGCTTAATCGACATGGTTTATTCGGGTTATTGATGAGTTTACTTATTGATAATTAGTGTTATACACTTTGTTTCTTTGGGAAAATCCCAGTTTCAGGATAGCCAAAAAACATTCAAAGTAATGAAAAAAAACTGAAAGATCGGGCGTTCGGCGACTCAAATTTGAGCAGTCAAAACGCTTTAAAAGCCTGGGTGAGGCTGAAACAAATGTTTTAATCTTTAAATATGAGCAGGTTAAAAACTGAAACGGGTATGTAGTCATTAAAAACTACACACCCGTTTTTTTTCATTAGTCTGAAATAATAATTTTCAGAACCTCTTCGGTATCCACTCCTCGGATCCGTATGAAGTAAATTCCTTTGGGCAGGCCGGCCAGGTTCAGTTGGTGTTCCTCCCCGGGGAAGATATCGCCTGGCTCAAGCAGGCTCACCAGCTGTGCCTGGGCATTGTAGAGTCTGATGGCAGCCGAAGGGATGGCCAGGTTGAAACGAATGCTGATGTAGTCGCGGGCGGGGTTTGGGTAGGCTTCAAAACCGCTTGCCCTTTCTTCGGGCAACTTGACAGAAGTAGGATCGGAGATGAAGGAAGCCGTCAGGTTCACATTCCCGCCCGGCATTGAGAAAGCATATTCGGGCTCAGTGCTGAGCACGTTGCCCCCCTGTATCCATCCCGAGAAAAGGTAACCCAGGTTGGGGTTAGCCCTTACCACTACTTGCTGACCAGAAAGATAGGTGCCATTTCCTGTTACGGTTCCTGAATAATCGGGGTTAACGGAAATGTTCACATTGTAGGTGATGGCGCCGGCACTCAGGAATTCAATTTTATCAAGGGCAAAGAATCCTTCTCCTTCCCCAATATATTGAAAAGCAATGCGCACATTTTCCTTCTGTCCGGCCTTTTTCAGGTTCAGGGTAGTGCTCAGCCATTGCAAGTCAGCATTTCCCGATGCAAAAGAGGCGTTCATGTTGCTGTCCCAAACTTTTTCGAAAGAGCCGCCATCAACACTCATCCATACGTTGAGCATCGGGCCGCCGTCCTGTTGGATGCCATTGAACATAAAGCGCAAGGCAGGGCTTGCCATGCCGTCAAAATTGGTTAGGGGCAGGATAAGCCACTGATCAGGGTTCGTTCCGGTGCTGCTCTGTATTGCGTAAAACTGATCGCCTTGGGCAGGCTGAATGCCGGTGCCGTTCACCTGCAGGGTGGTTTGAAGCTGCCAATCGTTATCGCCGTAATCGAGCCAGCAATCCTCATCGAAATTGCTGGCAAAGACCTGCAGGTAAGGGAATTCGCTGATGGTTTCGCTGCAGGCATCCGCTTTGAGCAGGTAGGCACGTGCCGAAGGTTCCGATTCACCCCCTGGATAATTGGCGGTTACATGGTAATAGGAGAGACCGCTGAGCGGGGCGTTATCGGAAAATGTCAAAGCCTCGGTATTGGTGGTGCTGTGAATGTTTGAGCCATTTCTGAAGACCCTGTACCCTGAGGGCTGGATGTTTTTGTTGAAAATTTCGGCTTCGCTGGCCTGGGTGTCGCGGGTATTGGTGGCTCCGGCCATTAGCTTTTCAAGCGAGGTGCTGCTTAATTCCACAGCCTCGTTTGCCTTGCTGCCCTCAACAAAGATCCTTGTAAGATAAGTATAGGATCCGCCCATATTGTTGACATTGTGGGCAGTCCAGTCGTCTGCCGAGCCATGAAATGAATAGCCCGCTCCAAAGTTAACCTGGAGCATCAGCGAGGATGGGTGGCCGCTGGCATCCACAGGCTTAACAGCCACGTAGAAATAGTCGTCGAGCACCAGGGGTTCGTCCAGGATATGCTCTTTCACTTGCTGGCTAGCGGCAACCAGCACAGGCGACTCATATAATAATGTAGCGCCATCGGAGGCATAAATTTTAAAAGTAAACTGGTTGTTGGGCCAGGGGTAGCTGGAGTGCTCGACAAACATATGAGACACCTTTGAAAGGGTGAGGGGGTAAGTGAGGCCAAAATAGGGAGCCTCAAACACTACGGCCCTTTCGGGGCTTGACCAGGTGAGGTGGGAATAGGAAGTCACATAACTGAACCATCCTTCAGGGTTGGGCGCCGAGCCGGGCTGATACCAGTTAATCTGGGCCTGCTGGTTTTCGAGCAGGGATGCCGATACAAATCCTGGAGCCGGGAAATCATCCTTGTAGGGGTCGAGGCCACCCAGGAATTCCTGCCCTGTATTAAGGGGGTCAAGGAAAGGGGCCACCCTTTGTGCCTCGCTCAGGCCGTTTTTATCCCAGTGGTACCACATCTTTCCGTAATAATCCGGGGAATATGGGTTTTCGCAGGTGGAAGATCCTCCGGTAAGGGTGCCAACCACCTGCCCAAGGCTGTTGAAAAGGGGTGATCCTGAGGATCCGCCTTCCACGACGCCATGGCCGTTGGTGGTGGGGCTCCAGCTCACCCTCCAGGCCGAATTGGAGGCCATTTGCTGTCCACTCACCAGGGGATTGGCGCTTGTAAGCTGAACATTATAAGTAGAAATCTTTTTTGAATCGCCGGAAGGATGGTGGATGCCAACGCCCGAAAAACTGGTGTTGTTGGTGCGGTTCCAGCCATTCCAGTAAGGGCGCCAGTGTGCCGGGGGTGTTTGGCGCAGCATGAGCAGGCGGAAATCGGAGCCACCGGCGAGGGGCCCGAGCGACAACAGCTCTGCACCCACGATGAGGTGCTGTGGGGGGGTTCCGGTATTATCGCATCCGGGGCGTTCATAATTGAAATAAAACTGCCAGTAGAGCATGTCGCGGGCAGTGGCATTGGAACCGCAGTGGGCCGCCGACAGAAACATGGGCGAGGCATCCTGCGCCGTATTGTTGATCAGGGTTCCTGTGCACCAGAAATAGCCTTCGCCCACGCGCATCAGCATGCGGGCTACCCCGCGCTTCTGATCCTGCCAGGCATTGCCTTCATCGCAGTTGATGTTTACCTGGCAATCGCCTGCATCGCCAAGGGCTTTTTCCTCCTGGCCAAACATGCCCAGGCCTCCTCCATACCCAAGGTAAATAACACTTTCAATGTTCAGCAGGCTTGATTCCAATCGGGTTGTTTTTCCCGAATACCAGGGTTCCTGGTATTCCACGATGAGGGTCTCCCCGGGGATGATCTGGGTGGAGAATACTTGCTCGGGATTGTTGTTATGATGGTCAAAACTGCCTATGATCAGCGATTTGTCGGCATTGTAAACAAAGAGTTTTGCGCCTTCCCTGAGTTCAAAGGCATCGAAGTTGAGGCCCAGCCCCAAGGCGCCCGCGACCTGGATCACCTGGCGCCAGAGGTGAATTTTGCCATCCACCACTTCCCATTGGCCGTGCTTTAAGGGGCTCAGGTTGGCTTTTACCGCAAGCCCTGCAAACAAGGGCTGGCCGGGCTGGTCAAGGCCAAGCAGGTCATTCTTTTGTTGCACCTGCTCGCTGCTGAGTGAGAGGCTTGCACGGGGTAAGTCATCGCCAGAAAGGTTATAGCGTGAGCTGGCAGGCATCCCGCCCTGCGACAGTTGGGCCGTAGCACTGAAAGTACCAATGATCAGAAAAGAGAGGATCAGCAGAAAAGACCTTGTATTTGACAACTTCTTCATTGTTGTGAATTAAGGGGTTAGAAATCTGTTGTAATAAATAAACCGATTTGGGGTTCCAATTGTTCTCAAAAAAACAGGGCTCAAAGATAGTTTAAATTGATAAATCCCCAAGCCTTTCCTCCTTTCAGGTCAATGAAAGCCATCTCTGAAAAATAAGCCATTCATTAGCCCACACTGGGCAGGGGCCTTCCTGTGCCCCTTTTGAACACCTACCCGGGCCCTTACTTCCTCCTTTCTGCTGAACAGGGGAAGGGAGCCGAAAGGGCTTTGGAACGGACTTGAAACGGACTTGGTACGGACTTGACAGGAAGGGGTCCTCGTTTTGAAACAGGAATAGAGTGCCTGAAAGGAATAGAAAAACGTGGAGCGGGGAATACAAACGGTCTTTTTTTTTGTCAGAATTTTTATCCTGCATAATTTGGAGCGACGGAAAACTTTTCCTGCGCTTAAGCAAAAAATCCTTTAACCGGGAGAATTTTAAGTAAACGGTTTTAAATGAGTATCTTAAGCCATCACGGGTTTCTTTTTTTATGAATTATTAATACAAGGGGCCATCAACTTCAATTACATCATTTCAGGATAAATCACTAATATTGCACTCACGTTTTGAATAGTGCCTGAATTGTAAAAAAAAGATAAGGAGTTCATGAGAAAGCTTTTCCTGTTCATCATAACGACAATTGTTCTGGGATTTTCATCTTTTGGTCAGCGGGGGGATTATGTGGCCAACAAGCACAGCTCCCTGCCCGGTAGTTTTTCCAATAAACAAACCAGCCTTGACACCCTGTCTCCTGGCAACTGGGATAGCGCAACGGGGGTTGCCATTTATTCGTGGGAGGATAACAAGGGTTATGTATTCGGAACCAATCTATACAACGACAAGGGTTATGCCCAGCGTTTTTCGGTTGAAGAGCCGTACGAGATTGTGAAGGCGATTTTTTGGATAGGCGAGAAGATGGGCACAGGGGGAGAAGTGGTGTTTTCCATCTGGGATTTCGATGGGATGTATCCGGGCGAATTGTTTGCCAGCGTCACAGTGGCCATGGAGGATGTGGTGGCTTCAGAAGAGCTGGATGGCGCCATGGTGGTAAGCTTTGAGCAGCCGGTGTTTGTTACCCGTGATTACCTGATCGGGGTGGATATCGGTGGCCTGGAGCCCTATGAAGAGGGTGTTTATGGCCTGGCCAATTATTCCTCGACGGATGAAAACGGCACGGGGCTGGGCTATGCCTATGTGTTGGAAGGCACCATGTGGGTTCCTGTATTGAATTATGACCTGGACGTGGATATCGCCGTCTTCCCTGTCGTCAATCATGTGGAAGTTTACTCCCTTACCCTGAATGTTGACCTGGCTGCCCTGGAAGATTTTGACCCTGATTCAAACAAGGTATGGGTGTCAGGCACCTTTAACCAATGGACCGAACCGGGGGCTGAGGGCTCTGCTAAAATGACCATGGTGCCCCGCGAGAATGAAGAGGACCCGCTGATCTATACCATCACCATTCCCTATGTGCGTGTGGGTGATATGCTGTACAAGTATTTTTCCGATGCCGTAGGTGAAGGCTGGGAAGGCGCTGAATGGGAAGGAGACCCCAACCGTTACCTCTTTATCCAGGAAGACCTGGTGGCCAACGACCTTTGGGCAGAGCCATCCGTAGGCGTTGAAGAAGAAATGGCAGTACCTGAGCTGAAGGTATTTCCCAACCCCGTTCGAGATGTCCTGTACATTTACGGGAGTCAGCCCATAGATCAGTTGCGGCTGTTTGACCTGACGGGCCGCCTGGTTATGGAGAAAAAGGCACTCGGTTCAGAGACGTTCATTGATACGGGCAGTCTTGGCAGTGGCATTTTTATCCTGCAGATGGTTTCGGGAAAAAACTTGATAAACCACAAGGTACAGGTTCTGAAATAAGGGCAGGGAACACATTGGTTACTACAAAATTCAGGGCAATTTTTCCTGAACCCTTATATAATCTGAAGATTTTCAAAAAAAATTAGGAGCCCGTTAAATTTATTTGTAAATTTATAGGCCAAAAAACGGACTTGGGTTGATACCTTTTCCCGTAAGGGAATATTGCGTAATTGATAGCAAGTCAATTGTTAAAACCAATTTTTAACCATTTAAAACTTTTATTATGAAGAAAATCTTTACGCTTTTTCTTTTAACTTTTGCAACAATACTTTTTGTGCAAAATGCCGTAGCCTCTGCTGCTTCAGGTCAACCTGCCGGGAAAGAAGAGGTTGTAATTTGGCAGGAAGGCTTTGAGCCTGCAAATGATACCGGTGCACTCCCTGAAGGCTGGACCCAGAAAAAGTCAGGCAATGCCATTGGAAACGACCTGGTAGATCTTGAAACTGGAAATAGGCAATGGTTGCGGTTTTCTGAACTTTACCCGATATATGAAGATTTTCATCCTGAGTATATCCGGACCGGCGAGGCTGCAATGCACATCAATTGGAACGTTGAAGTCGAGCAGAATGTTTATGCCATTACGCCTGTGCTTACATTGCCTGAAGCCGAAGAAATGTCCCTTGGTTTCTGGATGTATTTTTCATCGGCATACCACACCGAGCTGAACGTCCTGCTCGAACTGGATGGGGTATGGGAAGTGCTTTCCGAGCTGAATTCGACAGACCATGCAAACCTGTATGATTCGGAAGTGCTTATTGACCTGACCGGCAAGGTGGGAGAAGCCCGCATTGCTTTCGTATACAAATGGACCGACGGGATTCAGATGACCATTGATGACATCAGGGTATTTGGGATTGCAGGACCTACCGAAAACTATGATGTTACCTTCAATGTGGATATGAGTGCCGTTGAAGGTTTTGATCCTGAAACGCATCATGTTTGGGTTACCGGAAGCTTTACTGATTGGGCAGAACCCGGCACGGAA
>JAAYLH010000108.1 GCA_012521995.1 Bacteroidales bacterium
ATACCCTTTCTTCTTTTTCACCCTATTTACAGGCAAAAATATCCTGCAAAAAGAAAATCTAGACATCCTTTCAAAAATAGAAAAAGAAAAAGAGGCCGTCTCAGCGTATTGATTTGAGACGGCCTCCTTTTTTTTAACTAAAAGAATTAATCAAGGCCGGTCTCAACAGCAAAGTTCACCAAGGCAGCAAGATTCTTTAACTCGAGCTTTCGAAGGATGTTCTTCCTGTGATTGTTAACCGTATGAATGCTGATGCCGAGCAAGTCAGCGATTTCACGTGTCTTGAAGCCATTAGAGAAATATTTCACCACCTGCCGCTCGCGCTCAGTAATGCGACCCACATGAATATGGTTAATATCCCTGAGTTTTTCCTGGGCAAAAAGCTTCAGGTTCTTGCCATAGGTCAGGTGTTCTGAGAAATCGAGGGTAACTGCAAGCACCTCAAAAATCCCTTCTTTCAAGTTCTGGCGGAACACCTTTGCGGTGGTGAATAACCATAGGAACTCAGCACGCGCATTCCTGAACTTATAAAACCCTGTAAAGGTGCCTTGTTTTTTGTCGCGAAAAAATTTGCGCATCTCCAGCAGCATGCTCTGGTCTTCGGGATGGTAATGTTCAATCACCTCATCCCCTCTAATTATCCTGGAAGGTTTAAAGTCAAGGATTTTGGTAAGGACACCATTGGACCACACCGCCCGCAGTTTTATCAGGTCGAACAGCATGATGCTGGCATTGACTTCAGAATAAACCTTTTCATAAAACAGCAACTTCTTTTTCAGTTCCAGATTCGTTTTTATTACGCCATCTAAATCCATTGCCACTGATGCTGATGCTTTCTTTCGGGTGTTCTCTGATTTCCCCATGACCTTTAGCTTATGTTTATAAACCCACCACAGAGCTGTTTAGGTTTTCCTCCAACAAAGATAAAAACACAAAGCAGAATTCTCAAAAATCATTAAACTTTGTCTTTTTAAAAATCTAATTGTCCATCGAAGGATATTAATAAAAACCATGAAGCCCTAATCGGTGGGATTACAGAATGATTGTCTTCTTACTCCCTGAAGAAGAGAGCCCTATAGAAAAACACGATTAGCTCTCTTTTTTTGCTAAAAAGCAGTATCTGCCACAAAGTTAAGAGGGTACAGACAAACGAATCCATTTCACAAAGTTTCACTTAACTGCCAATACAAGGACAACTGACAGACTTATAAAAAACCATTATCATTCAAACATGGGTTGCCACTAGTGGGAAAAACCCAACACAGGCCGATTAAGCCCCCGCTTACGGTCCTTTCCCCCTCTCCGCAATAACGCCCCTGGACATTGAGACAAATCCACTCACAGGCCCCAGGATGACCCTGTTTTAAAAAGGCAAGAGGATAACCCTTCTTATACTTTTAAAAATTAGAATCAACAGAATACCCGAAACAAATATGAGGGAGTTCTGCCAATTTCTTTATTTTTGCAAAAATCAATGCCCGATCCTCATGATGCAAATCCGCCAGTTTTTCCCTATGCTGTTTTTTAGCCTGTTTTTCCTAGCCATAGGCTGTTCGGGTAGGGGCAATCGTCATGAAGCTAACACAGGAGAAGCACCATCCCGGTCTTCTGCTGTTGAAGTGCCTGAATTCAACCAGGACTCTGCCTATGCCTATGTAGCCAGGCAGGTTGCCTTTGGGCCAAGAGTCCCCAATACAGAGTCACATCGCCAGGCGGCGGCCTGGATGGCGGAAATCCTTGCCCGCTTTGCCGACACCGTAGAGGTGCAGCAGGCCAGGGTCAGGGCCTTCGATGGTACGGTGCTCAACATCAGCAACATCATTGCTTCCTTTGAGCCTGAAGCAAGGAACCGCATCCTGCTTTGTGCCCACTGGGACAGTCGACCTTTTGCTGATTATGACCCCGATCCGGCCAATCACTACAAACCAATACCAGGGGCTAATGATGGAGCCAGCGGTGTGGGTGTGCTTATCGAGATCGCCAGGGTTTTGTCGGAGAAAGATCCCGGCATTGGGGTAGATATCGTTTTATTTGATGCTGAAGATTACGGCCAGCACGAACAAGCGAGCCAGCAAGTGGAAGACACCTGGGGTTTAGGCTCACAATACTGGTCGCGCACCCCCCACCGCCACGATTACAATGCCCGCTTTGGCATTCTGCTCGACATGGTTGGAGCCTCAGGGGCACAATTCAGGCAAGAAGGGTTTTCCACGTTTTATGCCCCCAACATCGTGAGGAAAGTATGGGCAACCGCCCGCAGGATTGGATATGGTCATTTCTTTTTAGAAGAACAGGGCGGTTATGTTACCGACGACCATTATTATGTGAACACCATCCGCAACATCCCTACCATAAACATCATCCACCAGGAAAACAATCAACTTCATGGTTTCTTTCCACAGTGGCACACCCTGGAGGACGACATCGACTTCATTGACCCCAGTACACTGAAAGCTGTTGGGCAAACGGTATTAACGGTAATTTTCGAAGAAGGCGATTCCCGTCCCTAAAGGTTGTTTGCCAGGTTGGCAAGTTCACTGCGTTCCCCTTTCTCAAGCCTTACGTGGGCATAGATCGGATGGTTCTTAACCCTGTCTATTAAATAGGACAAGCCATTACTCTGGGCGTCAAGATATGGGGTATCAATTTGGTATACATCGCCTGTAAAGATCATCTTAGTATTCTCTCCTGCACGGGTAATAATGGTCTTGATTTCGTGGGGGGTCAGGTTTTGGGCTTCATCTATGATAAAGATTATATTCGACAGGCTACGCCCCCTGATATAAGCCAATGGTGCCACCACGATTTTTTCGTTTTCAAGGGCCTCTGTAATTGTCTTAAACTCCCTGTCTTTTTCCCTGAACTGAGTCTGGATAAACTTCAGGTTATCGTAAAGCGGCTCCATATAAGGACTCAGTTTCGAACTGATATCGCCGGGTAAGAAACCAATGTCACGGTTGCTGAGGGGGACTATAGGCCTTGCCACAAATAGCTGGTCAAAGTTTCGCCTTTGCTCGAGGGCACCTGCCAGTGCCAGCAAGGTCTTCCCAGTGCCTGCCACCCCCTGAAGGGTCACCAGCTTCACATCTGGGTTCAGGATGGCGTGCAGGGCAAAAACCTGCTCGGCATTGCGGGGAGTGATCTTCTGAACTGTATGCTTCTCAATGCGCCTTATCCGCTTCTCAATGACATTGAAATAGGCCAGCACTGAATTCTTCCCGTCTGACAATATATAATAATGGTTCGGAACGGGATCCTCAACGTCGATCTCTCCGGTTTCGCAATATCCGAAGTTATAAAGCTTCTCAATGATATCGGGGGCTACGTCGGTTAAATGTGTTTTTCCCGTATAAAGTTCTTCAATGTTCTTGATTTTACCTGTCTCAAAGTCCTCTGCCTGGATGTTTAGCGATTTGGCCTTGAGCCTAAGGTTGATATCTTTTGACACCAGGATGACCTTGCGTTCGGGGTATTCACGTGCCAAATGCAGAGCAGCATTCAGGATGCGGTGATCTGGTTTGTCTTCACCGAAGATCTGCGCAGCATCGAGCCCGTTGGGTTGGTTCATAATCACCTTAACCCTACCGCCTTTTTGGTTGCCAACAGGAACCCAGTCCTGCAATGAGCTATTGACCGAGAGGGCATCGAGGATGCGGGTAAACTCACGTGCCTCAAAATTCTTGGTGTCATTGCCCTTCTTAAACTGATCCAGCTCCTCAAGCACAGTGATGGGCAGGGCCACATCATTGTCTTCAAAGCTGACAATGGCGGCGTGGTTGTAAATGATTACTGAGGTATCCAGAACAAAGATTTTGCTTTTCCTCTCGCCTTTGGGTTTCCGTGTAGTTTTGGAGGCGGTCTTAACACGGGCAGGGGAATTCTTTTCCATAACAATAGCTAGTAGATCGTGACATACAACTTATCAGGCAATAAAGGTATACAAGATTTGTTTGCAAAGCAAAATAATATAAGCCTTCTGTTCTTGGGAAAAAAACATTGAATTTACTTTATGTTTCAATTTTTTTGTATTTTAGCACCTTGAAAATTCAGCCCTTTTGGGGACTTTTCAAAAAGGGAGAGGTGGCCGAGTGGTCGAAGGCGCACGCCTGGAAAGTGTGTATCCGCCAAAAGCGGATCGTGGGTTCGAATCCCACTCTCTCCGCCAACTTCAACCTTAAAAACCCAAATCAAATTAACCAGTTAACATTTTCGTTTAAACAAAAACCAACAGAATCAATTATGAAAAAATTATTCGTCTTTTTGACTGTAGCAGGAATGCTCACTTTTGGTCTGAGTACCATTGTCAGTGCGCAAGTGGATGCCGAGGAAGTTGTTACCGAGGTTACAGATCCCATCGTAGAGGAGGCAGAACCTGCTCCTGCTGAAGCGATGCAAGGAACCCTGGAAGCTGATTATGGTGACAAGAAGTTCCACTACATCCTGAAGGAAAAGTTTATTGAGGGTGGCGCTGGATTTATGAGCGTAATCCTGCTGTGTCTCATCATTGGTCTGGGCTTGGCTATTGAGCGTATTATTTACCTGAACCTGGCTCACACCAATACTACCAAACTGCTCAACAAAGTTGAGGACGCCCTTAAAACCGGTGGTGTTCAGGCTGCCAAGGAAGTATGTAAAACCACCCGCGGACCTGTTGCCTCCATCTATTACCAGGGACTTGACCGCTACGATGAAGGTATGGAAATCGTTGAGAAATCAATCGTTTCTTATGGTGGCGTTCAGATGGGTCGTTTGGAGATGAACCTTTCCTGGATTTCCCTGTTTATCGCCATCGCCCCCATGCTCGGCTTTATGGGTACTGTAATCGGTATGATCGGTGCTTTCGACGCCATTGCCGCTGCCGGTGACATTTCACCCACCATCGTTGCCGACGGTATTAAAGTAGCTCTTTTGACCACCGTATTCGGTCTGATCGTGGCCGTGATCCTTCAGGTGTTCTACAACTACATTGTTAGCAAAATCGACAGTATTGTCAACTCAATGGAAGACTCCGCTATTTCCTTCATGGATCTTCTTATCAAGTACAAAAAATAAAAACAACCCCTGAATTATGAGCGATACTATTATCAACATCGGGATATATGTCACCTACTTTCTGGTAGCAGTGGCAGTGCTCACCACGGTGCTCTTCTCGATCTTCCACATGGTTCAAAATCTGGGGAAGGCCAAAGGAGCATTGGTTGGTGTCCTTATTCTGGCGGTCATTGTAATCATTTCTTATTTCCTCAGCACCAATGAGGTATACCCGAAATTCAACGTTGGCCCCATAGCTTCAAAATGGGTTGGCGCAGGCATCCTGACCACTTTCGTTCTGATTGGACTGGCATTGCTTTCCGCCATCTATGTTGAAGTTGCCAAATTATTTAAATAAATCAACAAACCTAATAAGGAGATCTCTCTATGGCTAGAATGAGTCCTGAAGTCAATGCCGGTTCGATGGCCGACATCGCCTTCCTCCTGCTGATCTTCTTCCTGGTGACTACCACCATGGACGTTGATTCGGGGATCATCAGGATGTTGCCGCCGCCCATCGACCCAAATGCTCCGGCCCCACCACCTATCCGGGAACGTAACGTTTTCGTTGTCCTGATCGACTATCAGGACCGACTGTTGGTGGAAGGACAACAGGGAAACATTAATTCTTTGCGTGAACAAGCCAAGGAATTTTTCTTAAACCCCAATAATGACCCTAACCTTTCTGAAAAAGAAATGACAGACATTGAAAACCTCGGGGAGGTTGAAGTGTCGAAAGGTGTTATTTCTCTTCAGAATGACAGGGGAACCTCATACGAGATGTACATCGCTGTGCAAAACGAACTCGCCGCAGCTGTCAACGAGCTTCGAAACGAGCTCTCCAGGGAAAAATTCGGGAAGAGCTTTGATGACCTTACCGATGAAGATCTGGTCAATGCGATCAGGGAAGCAGTGAAAATGTCCATTTCTGAAGCTGAACCTAAAGACATAGGAGGGAGAAGATAATGGCAAGATTTAGAAAAGATACCAAATCTAAAACCGTGGCAATCAGCACCGCTTCCTTGCCCGACATCATCTTCATGCTCCTGTTCTTCTTTATGGTGACAACCACCATGCGGGAGACCACTCTCTTTGTCCGTACCCAGATGCCCCCTGCAACCGAGGTACAGAAACTTGAGCGTAAGTCACTGGTCAGTTTCATTTACATCGGTCCCCCCGTCCAGTCGCAGGTATTCGGTACTGAGCCGCGTATTCAGCTCAATGATGCCTTCGCAAACGTAGCCGAAATCGCATCATTCGTAGCCTCTGAAAGGGAAGCACGCCCCGAAGCCGAAAGACCCCTGATGACCACTTCACTAAAAGTTGACCGCGATACTAAGATGGGTATCGTTACAGATGTGAAACAGGAGCTCCGTAAGGTAAATGCTCTGAAGATCAACTATTCCGCCACGAAAGGCGAAGTCTCTATCGGAAGACGGTAATTTTTTCATTCTTAATAAAAAAAGCCGGCCTAGAAGCCGGCTTTTTTTATTTGGTCTTCTTCGCAAACAAACGCCAATTGAACACCTGCCGCTTTTGCTGTATCCCGAAATAGCCTTCTTTCACAGCCTTCACTTCTTCGATAGTATAAAAAGCGTTGGGATTATACTGGTTGATCACTTCAATGACCTGGGGGATGCTCTTACGTTTTAATATGGTGAAGAGCAAATTAACAGGTCCTTTAGCGCCATAGGCATCTACAGAAGTAACTCCTAAACCAATATTCCTTAAATGATTTAACAGGTCGGTAGTATCCTTCTTGGGGATGATTCGAATCAGCACCGTGCCGATTGAGATCTTCTCTTCGAGCCGGATGCCCACATAATTTCCCATGGCAAAACCCGCTCCGTAGGCAATATACGACATAGGGTTGGTGAGGTGTTTCAGCACTTGGGTGACAGCCAGCAGCCAGATGATCACCTCGAAAAAGCCCAGGATGGGCCCAATATGGCGGTAGCCTTTCGACACAAAGATCAGCCGCATGGTGCCGATGCTCTGGTCCATGATGCGCGACAAAAAGATCAACAGGGGCAATACCACCCACGACCACCAGAATGAATCAAAGAATGTTGGTTCCATATGCCTTCCTGTGATTAGCTTTCAAAAAATGAATATTCATTCCTTACGACATAGTTGCGCGAGACCCCGCGCTGGAAGTCTCGCAGCAGCACACGGCTCTCAAGCAATAAGCCATCAGCGGAATAGTTGCGCTCAATCCGGTTGACCAGCTCGCCGTTTACATCATATTCCTCCTGGAAGACAATATCACCCTGCTCATTGTATTCCATATGCAGGGTATTCTTCTGCTTGCGGTTCTCCTCCACAACCTGTATTGGCCTGCCATGATCATCATACTCGAAAAGCACGCGCTCCACAGGCTCCTCATCCCTGTTAAAGGTAGTCACAGCTTCCCTGGCCCCGGTTTCATCATAACGGTACACCTTCCTGAACCAGGTCTCTTCCTCAGGCTTGTTGACAAGCAGTTCCTCCAGTTGGCCGTCTTCGCGATAGGTATATACTGTTTCCGATAGAAGCTCTCCTTCAGCATCCGTCATTGCCTCGCGAACAACCATATCGCCTTCATACGTAAACACCTCAGTGTTTTCATGTTCGCCCTCATCATCAAAATGCTCCTTCTTCACCACTCTGCCCTTTTCATCGTAGACATACTCAATGCGATCGGCTGTGCCGTCGGCATAATGAATGAACTCACGCGCTATGCGCCCCTGATCATCAGGCTCAAAACTGCGCTTCTCAAGCTCATTGCCTGCACCATCCAGTAACTCCTCCGAGGTTAGAAAACCCTGGTCATCATATCCGTTACGCGTAATCTGCTCTGCCTGACGGTCCTGACTGTACTGGGTCTCTTCAAGCAAACGACCCTTCACGGGTTCGTAGGTGCTGCGAGTGATCAAATACTCCTCCCCTTCCACCGCATCATCTTCGGATGATTTTAATACAAGGTTTTTTTGGTATACAGATAAACTTTTTATTTTTCTGTCCATAATATATTAAAATGTTTGATTAACAAGCCTTCCTGCAATGAGGCAAAGTTACCCAATCCTTCAAAATATTTATAATTTTACACCCGAAACTAAACCATCAACATTAATCCAATACACCATGAAAAAGAGCATTTTTTTCGTTATGAGTATTACCTTTATCATGCTGCTGGTCGCCTCGTGCCAGCGCAAACCCAGGCTTGAGTACCCCGAGACAGCTACCGTTGATGTAGTTGATAATTATTTTGGCGTGGAAGTAGCCGACCCTTTCCGCTGGCTGGAAGACGACAACTCGGCCGAAACCAAGGCTTGGGTTGAGGCCCAGAATGCCGTGACCTTTGATTACCTCGCGCAAATCCCTTACCGCCAACAAATCAACGACCGCCTGACCGAGATCTGGAATTATGAGCGTTACAGCGCCCCGTTCTGGAAGGGCAATTATTATTTCTTCACCAAGAACGATGGCATGCAAAACCAGAGCGTCCTCTTCGTTCGCGAAGGTATCGATGGCGAGCCAAGAGTATTACTCGACCCCAATGCTATGTCGGAAGACGGTACCATTGCCCTGACCTCTCTGAGCATCTCGGGCGATGCCCAATACCTGGCCTATGGCATTTCAAAGGGAGGTTCTGACTGGAACGAGATCTTCGTAAAGGACATTGCCACGGGCGAAGACCTGAAAGACCACATCGAGTGGGTGAAGTTTTCTGGCATCTCCTGGCAGGGCGACGGCTTTTACTACAGCCGTTACGACGCCCCCAAACCCGGCGACGAGCTCAAGGCTGCCAACGAATACCAGAAAGTGTTCTTCCACAAGCTGGGAACAACCCAGGATCAGGATCAGCTCGTTCACCACAACCCCGACTATCCCAGGCGCAATTATGGCGCAGGAACTACCGAGGACGAACGTTTCGTGATTCTGTCAGAATCGGAAAGTACCAGTGGAAATTCACTGTATGTGAAAGACAACAATGACCCTAAAAGCAATTTCACCCCCATCATTGAGGGGTTCGATTATGAAAACGGCATTGTGGATAACATTGGCGACAAGCTCCTGATGCTGACCAACCACAGCGCACCCATGTACCGCCTGGTAATGATTGATCCCAAGGCCCCTGACGCCTCCAACTGGCAGGTGATCATCCCCGAGGGCGAGCATTTGCTCCAGCGAGTTGCCCTGATCGACGGTAAGATCTTTGCCGTTTACCTCGAAGACGTGAAGAGCAAGGTATACATCCACGACATGGCCGGTAAGCGCACCGGCGAACTGGAACTTCCCACCGTGGGCAGCTTCGGGGGCTTAAGCGGCAAGAAAGACGAATCAACAGCCTTTTTCTCTTTCAGTTCCTATACCTTCCCCTCAACCATTTATAAGTATGATGCTGCCGCCAACACTTACGAGGTATATTTCCAGCCCGACATCGACTTCGATCCCGAGGCCTATGAAACCAAGCAGGTGTTTTACCCCAGTAAGGATGGTACGATGATCCCAATGTTCATCACCCACAAGAAGGGCATTGAACTCAACGGCAAAAACCCCACCCTGCTGTACGGTTACGGCGGCTTCAATGCCAGCATGACCCCCGGATTCAGCATCTCGCGACTGGTACTCCTCGAAAACGGTGGCGTATATGCGGTGGCCAACATTCGCGGGGGCGGCGAATATGGCGAACCCTGGCACGAAGCAGGCACCAAGCTGAAAAAGCAAAACGTCTTCGACGACTTCATAGCTGCCGCCGAATACCTGATTGCTGAAAAATACACCTCTTCCAAAAAGCTGGCCATCCAGGGCGGTTCCAATGGAGGCTTGCTGGTAGGTGCTGTGGCCAACCAGCGTCCTGAGCTTTTTAAGGTGGCATTCCCCGCCGTAGGCGTGATGGATATGCTGCGCTACCACAAATTCACCATCGGCTGGGCATGGGCCTCCGATTACGGCTCAAGCGAGGAAGAGGAGCACTTCCACAACCTTTACAAATATTCACCCCTCCACACCATCCCCGAGGGCGTGCATTATCCCGCAACCCTGGTAACCACTGCCGATCACGACGACCGCGTGGTGCCTGCCCACAGCTTCAAATACATTGCCGAGCTGCAACGCAAGCATGCAGGGCCCAATCCGGTGCTGATCCGCATTGAAACCCAGGCAGGACACGGCGCAGGAAAGCCCGTCTCCAAGACCATTGAAGAACTTACCGACATCAATGCCTTTATGTTCTATAACATGGGCGTGAAGCCGAAGTATTGATTCATTATTGAAAAAGAAAGGACCGCTCCCGTTAACAAACAGGGGCGGTTCTTTTTTTATCCCCTTACGGGAAACCCATCACCATGGCTGAGCCCTCAAATGGTTCAATAGCAAAGGAAGCTGTCCAGATCTCTTCTTATCCAGAGTCCTTAAACACTTGCTCAGCTGTTCATTAGGGGGTGGCAGACCCGGCTGTGACCTGCCACGGTCGTATGCAGCAAAGCCTGGCACGGACATGGTACGAACATGGTACGACCATGGTATCAGGATCGGGTGTTTTTTTAAAATAAACGTATGTTTTTATCAGATAAATTAATTAAATAATTTACGGTTTTTGCTTGTCTTGGAAGAAATCTGAAGATGAATAAACAGATCCCGTCGACGAACGGGTATTACATATGGCAGTCAGAGAGTTATAGTTAAAAAGATCACTGGATCAAGCTGGAGATACAATATGAGGGCTTGGGTTCAGGTTCAAAAAAAAGGCTGGGCAGTAAAAACAGCCCAGCCTTTATGATATAGGCAGATCAGGAATTACCTGACGATGGTCATTTCTTCAATCAGGTGTTTGGCGTTGCCATACTTTTCGATGACGAAGAGCACGTAGCGGATGTCGACGCTGATGGTGCGCTGGGTCTGGGGTTCGAAGAGAATGTCGCCGCTCATGGCTTCCCAGTTGCCATCGAAAGCCAGTCCGATAAGGTGGCCATCGCCGTTGATAACGGGGCTGCCCGAGTTACCGCCGGTGATATCGTTGTTGGAGAGGAAGTTAACATACATCACACCCTCTTCGGCATAGGGGCCATAATCCTTTTTCTCGTATAATGTCCCGAGTTTTTCACTCAGCACGAATTCGTGGTTGGTGGGGTCTTCCTTCTCCATCACCCCTTCCATGGTGGTCTGGAAGTTGTAATAGACGGCGTCGGCGGGATAGTAGCCGCTCACGGTACCGTAGGTGAGGCGCATGGTGGAGTTGGCATCGGGATAGAAGAGCCCTTCGGGGTTCATCTCACGCAGGCCTTTGATGTAAAGGCGTTCGGCGCGGGCCAGACGGGTGTTGTATTCCTGAAGGCTGCCGTTGATTTGTTGGAAGTTGTTGTTTACCGACTGGGCGGCAACAAACATCGGGTCGTTTTTCAGGGTCCTTGCACTGGGCTTGTCGAGAAAGGCATTCAATTTAGCAGCGCTGGCAAAGATGCTCTTGCTATACACATCGGCGGCATAACGGCTGAAATTGTTTTTGTACTTGCGCTCTATGGTCTGGAATACTTCGGGCAGGTTTTTGTGGGGGATTCGCTTGTAGTACTCCTCGAACATAGCCGCCCAAAGTTGTTGCTCGACCTGTGCATTGTAGTTGCGGAAGGTACGGTCGACCCCCGAACGAAGCCTTGCGATCATGGTAGCGACTTCCTCCTGCTTGTCCTTGGCTTCGAGCAGTTCGAGCAATCCTGCAAATGCGCCTGCCAGGTTGAGGTTGGCGGGCCCTGACGCCATGGCTTCCATAAAGATATAATTCTGGGAGTTGAACTGACGCATGCCTGCATAAATGGCTTCATATTCCTGCATCAGGTCGCCGTATTGTGCCCTGCGGCCTGCGTCGGCATTTACCCAACCCGAAAAACGGTTTTCCTGCTGCCGCTTAGTATCGGCCACATCGAGGTGTTTCAGGGCGCGGCTCATCCCGATGAAGTTCTTCCAGTAGTTAGCCACGCCAGCCTGACGCGAGGCATACATAATACGGTTCTCGTCATTCTCAGCCATGGCGGCTTCAATAATGTCAAGCTTTCGGCGGCGGATGTCGATACGCACGGGATAGTAATTGTCGAGGTTAAATTCAATTCCGTGAGAGGTCAGGTAACGGTTAGTACTGCCAGGGTATCCGAGGATCATGGCAAAGTCGCCTTCCTTGACGCCCTTGATTGAAACGGGCAGGTGGTGCCTGGGCTTGAGGGGGATGTTATGGGTGCTGTAGTCGGCGGGTTTGCCGTCGGGGCCGCTGTACACGCGGAAAATGCTGAAGTCGCCGGTATGGCGGGGCCACATCCAGTTGTCGGTATCGCCGCCGTATTCGCCGATGCTGGCAGGGGGAGCCCCTACGAGGCGCACATCGGTGAAAGTCTCGAATACAAAAAGGAAGAATTCGTTACCGGCAAACATAGGACGCAGGGTTGCATTGTAATGGGTTCCAGCCACAGCGGCATCCTCAAGTTCACTACTTTTGGTGCGGATGGCCATGTTGCGTTCGGCTTCGGTCATATCATCGCGCAAGACTTCGCTAACCTGGGCGGTGACATCCTCGACGCGCACCAGGAAACGGGCAAACATCCCGGGATTGGGCAACTCATCTTCGAAGCTTTCAGCCCAGAAACCATCACGCAGCAGGTCGTTGCCTACTGAGCTGTGTGACTGGATACGGCCTTTCCCGCAGTGGTGGTTGGTGAGCATCAGCCCCTGGGGAGAAACGATCTCTGCAGTGCAGCCTCCAATGCTGACGATGGCATCTTTGAGGCTATTTTCAGTAAAGCTGAACAGCTGGTCCCGGGTCAGATTAAATCCCAGCGACTGCATCTCTTCGAAAAGAGCATCATCGAGAACGTAGGGAAGCCACATCCCTTCGTCAGCCTTCACACTGGCGCGGGGAATCATCACCGCTACCATCAAAACAAAAAGTAATTTCCTGAACATAAACAAAGAATTAATTGGTGAATGAAAATTATGATTAATTATTTAACTGTGAAACAAGCTCTTACGTAAACTCTTCGCCTTTCTTAAGTCGGATGTCGCTTACAAAGCGACGGATCTCCTGCTCCTTGTCTTTCTGGCAGATAAGCAGGGCATTGTCGGCCTCGGCCACGATGTAGTCTTCAAGTCCCTGGAGTACCACCAGTTTTTCGTCTGGGATGTTGATGATGCATTCATTCACATCATAGAGGATAACATTTTTCCCCATGACGGCATTCTGCTTTCCGTCTTTTGGCCGCACCTCATAAAGGGAGCCCCAGGTTCCCAGGTCGGACCAACCGAAATCGGAAACAAAGACATAGACGTTGTCGGCCTTTTCCATGATTGCATAATCGATAGAGATGCTTTTGCAGGCGGCATAGGCAATGTTCATATAGGGGATCTCATCGGGGGTGTTGTATTTGTAGTTGGCTTCGCGAAAGACATAGCTGATTTCGGGCTGGTATTTTTCAAAGGCCTCGATGATGGCATGAGCTGACCAGATAAAGATTCCGCTGTTCCAGAGGAAGTCGCCGCTTTTCAGGAAAGACTCGGCCAGCTGTAGGTTAGGTTTCTCGGTAAAGGTTTTTACTTTTTTCAGATTCTCGTCAACAGGCCATGGGCTGCCATTGACAAACTGGATGTAACCATAACCGGTATCGGGCCTGCTGGGGGTGATACCCAGGGTAAAGAGCCATTCATGTTCCATTGAAGCCTGAAGAGCCTGTCGGATAATACGAGCAAAGGCCTGTTCCTTGAGGATGATATGGTCGGACGGGGCGACCACCAGGCGTGCTTGTTTATCCATGGAATAGATCTTCCAGGCAGCATAGGCGATGCAGGGGGCTGTATTTTTGCGTGTAGGCTCGCAAATCACCCGGTCCTCACCGATATCGGGAAGCTGCTCCATTACCAGTTTTTGAAATTTGGTGTTGGTGACGACAAAAATATTTTCTTTAGGAAGGATTTCCAGGAAGCGCTCATAGGTTTGCTGAATGAGGGTTTTCCCTGTGCCCAGAATGTCGATAAACTGCTTGGGGCGGTATTGCCGGCTCATGGGCCAGAAGCGTTCGCCAACACCTCCTGCAAGAATCACGGCATAATTATGAGGGTCTAAATTTTGCATTGCGGGATTAATTATTATGAAAACTTTTTGATTTTGATATTTCATTCTCCACCAGGGTCACTCTTGCCATGGGGTGGAACAGGTAGGTTCTCTTGTTGCGCAGGCAAAGGCAGCGAAAGCGTTTACGCAGCTGGTCTTCCTTGCGGAACAGGCGTCCGTTGGCAGCCACAAACAGGCTGCTATAGGGCAATTCTTCGAGGAACATTTGCCCCTCATTGGCATCAAGTTCGGGATCAAACAGATGCAATCGGCGTTGCAATTCGGGCGATCCCAGGCCTGCAGCTTTCACTTGGAATGAATAATCGATCAGGGCATCTTCGAGGCTGGGATGGAAAAAGCCTTTACCCACAAATTCGCGCAGCAAAAATCCAAAGGTATCCTTCCATAACTTACCGTGGGGGCTGGCGGCCCTGCCTTTTTGTTTCCATACAAGCAAATGGGCAAGCTCGTGAAGGAATACCATCAGGAAAGCATAAATATTCAGGTTGCCATTCACAGAGATCCTGTCGGGGCTAGCCTGGCGGGCGGGGCGGAAATCGCCCAGCTTGCTGAGGCGTCCGCGGCGAATGTTCACCTGGATTTGATGAGAATCAATCAACCGTACTAGCTCTTCAAGCGCCTGAGCCGGCACATAAGGGGCAAGTTTTTCTTTATACGCGGGCTGCATCTATAGGGGCGGGTTCTTCACCGGTGGGTACTTCATAACTCCAGGTGGGGCAATCGCACTTACGTCCCTTACGCCCGAAGATACAGGAACTAAAAACCAGCAAGCTGGCCAGGCAAATGATCAGCAGCAGGACAAGATGAGTACTAAAACGCTTTGAGCCCATAATCTCTGTTTTTATCTGCGTTCAAAATTAATAAAATAAAAGGGCTGGCAAAAGCAGCGGGTGTTTTTTATACTTCAGGAACGCAAAATATAAGTAATTTAGCGTCTTCAGAATCCACAAGCATGAAATTCTTCTATCATCTGGGCCGTTACCTGATCCTCATGGGCCAGATTCTCAAAAAGCCCGAGAAGGCATCGATTTACCGCAGTCAGATCATTCTGGAGATGGATAACCTGGGGTTGCAAAGTTTGGGCATTGTAGCGATCATTTCGGTATTTATGGGGGCGGTGGTAACCATTCAGACGGCACTGAACACCGACCACCCGTTGCTGCCGCGCTACGCCATTGGTTTTGCCACCCGTCAGTCGATCATCCTTGAATTTGCCCCAACGGTCATCAGCCTGATCCTAGCGGGCAAGGTAGGCTCAAGGATTGCATCAGAAATTGGCACCATGCGGGTCACCGAACAAATTGACGCGCTTGAGATCATGGGAGTCAATGCTTCTGGTTTTCTGATCCTGCCTAAGGTGGTTGCGGCAGTGCTGATGTTCCCCATCCTGGTCACCTTGAGCATGTTTTTGGGGATCTTCGGAGGATGGGTCGTATCATTCCTGACAGGGGTAATGCCTGTTAGCAATTACATTTACGGGATTCTTTACGAATTTGCCCCTTACGACATTTTCTACGCCCTTGTAAAAACAGTGGTTTTTGCCTACCTTATCACGACCATCTCAGGCTATTATGGATTCTACACCAAGGGAGGGGCCCTAGAGGTGGGCCAGGCGAGCACCAATGCGGTGGTAACCAGCAGTATTTTCATCATTTTGTTTAACCTGGTGTTAACCCAATTGTTACTGGTATGATCAAGGTAGAAAACATCACGAAGAGTTTTGAGGGGGTTCCAGTGCTCAAAGAGGTGACCACCCTGTTTGAGCGTGGCAAGACGAACCTGATCATCGGTCAGAGTGGCTCGGGAAAGACCGTACTAATGAAATGCCTTGTGGGCTTATTGGAAAGCGATAGCGGGAAGATCATGTTCGACAACCTGGACTTCAACAAGATGAGTTTTGCCGATCGTCGCATCATCCGCAAGCAACTGGGCATGCTGTTTCAGGGAGGAGCGCTGTTTGATTCGCTGACCGTAGAGGAAAATGTTATTTTTCCCCTGAATATGTTTAGTGATTTGAGTCAGGAAGAAAAGCTGGACCGCGCGAACTTTTGCCTGCAAAGAGTAAACCTTGATAACGTGAACCACTTGTATCCATCAGAGATCAGCGGGGGGATGAAGAAGCGGGTAGCCATAGCCAGGGCTATTGCCAATAACCCCAGTTTCCTTTTTTGCGATGAACCCAACTCGGGACTGGATCCCCGTACTGCCATTGTGATCGATAAACTGATCAGCGAGATCACCCAAGAGTTCAATATGACCACGGTGATCAACACCCATGACATGAACTCGGTGATGGAAATTGGCGATAAGGTAGCCTTTCTTTACAAGGGTGAGCTCTGGTGGGAAGGCACCCGTTTTGAAATCCTTGACACCGATAACAAGGAGTTAAATGACTTTGTATATGCATCGGAACTGATGCGCACATTGAAGAAGTAAACCGAATCTTTGCAACCATGATATTACTAGCCCGACTCATCAAAGAGAGCGCGCGCTTTGCCCTGAACTCGGTCATAGCCAATAAGCTCCGTACTATTCTTACCCTGCTGGGTATCACCATTGGGATTTTTTCCATCATCCTGGTCTTCTCGGTGCTCGATGGGCTGGAGCGACAGGTCAGGAACAGCATCCAGGCCTTGGGCGACAATGTGGTATACATCCAGAAATGGCCCTGGGTTTTTGAAGATAATTTCCCGTGGTGGCGCTTTGTAAACCGCCCCGTGCCCCAATTAAGGGAACTGGACGCCATCCAGTCGCGCACTTTTTCTGTGGAGGCGGCAGCCTTCCTTGCCTCAACCTCACGCACTATCGAACACCAAAGCAACAGCATCGAGAACGCAGCCCTGGTGGGCACCACCTTCGACTACGACAAGGTTCGCCTTGTGGATATCAGTGAAGGGCGGTTTATCTCACCAACGGAATTTGGTTCAGGGCGCAACGTGGTGGTTATTGGCGCGCAAATTGCGGAGGCCATATTTCCTGACTTGGACCCCATCGGGAAACAAGTAAAGTTTTTCGGCAGGAAGGCTGAGGTGGTTGGGGTGTTTAAAAAGGAAGGCACAGGAGGCTTTGGCGATAGTCACGACAACTGGGTTCTGACGCCCATCTCATACCTGAACCAGTTTGTAGACATCAACAGCGAGCGCTACAACCCGCAAATCATGGCCAAGGCCAAACCCGGCATCACCAACCAGGAGATGATCGATGATTTGACGGGGGTCATGCGTGCCCTGAGGCGGTTGAAGCCTGCGGCCGACGATAACTTTGCCCTGAATGAGACAAGCCTGCTTTCCAAACAAATGGACGGGGTATTTGCCATCATTTCCATGGCAGGATGGATTATCGGGGGCTTCTCAATCCTGGTGGGCGGCTTCGGCATTGCCAACATTATGTTTGTTTCGGTCAGGGAACGCACCAGTATCATTGGCATTCAAAAAGCCCTGGGAGCCAAAAAATATTTTATCCTGCTGCAATTTCTGTTTGAAGCCATTGTTTTGAGTCTCATTGGCGGAGCCGTAGGACTGCTGATCGCCTTTGGCGTTACGGCACTCATTTCAAGTTTGGCCAATATGGATTTTAATCTCACCCTGGGAAACATTTTACTGGGGCTGAATGTTTCAGCATTAATAGGACTGGTATCAGGTTTTGTTCCCGCATGGACGGCATCACGGCTTGACCCTGTTGAGGCTATTCGAAGCAATGGGTAAAGGATAATGAAAGTTGAAGAAAAAAAGTTAAAAATTGGGAAGAGTGGGAAATGTTTATGATTTCTTCATAGAGAAAAGGGGGAAACAGATCATTACCGTTTTGTCTTTTCAGAGGGTCCTTCATTCGAAGTAATACAAAAAAATATAGTTCATGTCAAAGAAAAAAGTTCTTCTGGTAATTCTTGATGGTTGGGGTCAGGGTGATCACAGCCAGGCAGACATCATATCGCAGGCCAATGTACCTTTCACACGTCATTTGACGGAAACAGCTCCGCATACGTTGATCCGCACTTCGGGGGAAGATGTGGGCTTGCCTGAGGGGCAAATGGGTAATTCGGAGGTGGGTCACCTCAACATCGGGGCAGGACGCGTGGTTTATCAGGAGTTGGTGAAGATCAGCAAGGCGGTACGCGAGCGCAGCTTCCACCAGGAGCCTGTTATCAACGAGGCCTTTGACTACGCCAAAGCCAATAATAAGAAGATCCACCTGATTGGGCTGGTATCGGATGGGGGCGTGCATTCGGCCATGGATCACCTCTATGGCTTCACGGAAGTGGCCAAAGAAAAGGGATTCAGCGATATTTTCATTCACGCCCTCACCGATGGACGCGACACCGACCCCCGCAGTGGGCTGGGCTTTCTGGCCGACTTAGAAGCGCATCTGAAAAAGACCACGGGAAAAGTTGCTACCGTCAGCGGCCGTTACTATGGCATGGACCGCGACAAGCGATGGGAGCGCATTAAACTGGCTTACGATATGCTTGTGGAAGGCAAGGGCAAATACTACAACACTGCTGCCGAAGCCATTAAGTCATCCTATGACGAAGGGATCACCGACGAGTTCATCAAGCCGCGCGTGATCATAGGACCCGATGGGAAACCATTGGCAACACTGGCAGAAGACGATGTGGTTATTTGTTTTAACTTCCGCACAGACCGCCTGCGTGAGATCACCACCGTGCTTACCCAGAAAGACATGCCCGAGTTCGGAATGAAGACCATGCCTCTGCATTACATTACCATGACCCGCTACGATGAGTCGTTTAAGGAGATTAGGGTGATTTACGAAAAGGAAGAACTGAAAAACACCTTGGGCGAAGTGCTCGCCGAAAATGGGATGAAACAGCTTCGTATTGCCGAGACTGAGAAGTATCCCCACGTGACCTTCTTTTTTAACGGGGGCCGCGAGGAGAACTTCCCCGGTGAAGAGCGCATCATGGTACCCTCGCCCAAGGTAGCCACATACGACCTTCAACCTTCGATGAGTGCCCTCGAGGTGAAAGACAAAGTGGTTGAGGCTATAAACAGGGATGTGTTCGATTTCATTTGTCTGAATTATGCCAATGCCGACATGGTTGGACATACGGGCTTCAAAGAAGCCATCACCGAAGCTGTGGAGACTGTTGACCGCTGCCTGCAGCAAACCGTGGAGGCCGCACGCGCAAGGGGATATTCAATAATCATCACAGCTGATCACGGCAATGCTGATTATGCCATCAACCCCGATGGTTCACCCAATACGGCGCATACAACCAACCCGGTGCCCTGCTGGCTGATCAGCGATGACTACAGGCACATCAAGCCGGGGCGCTTGTCTGATCTTGCTCCTACAGTGCTTAAAATGCTGCAAATCCCCATTCCAAAAGAAATGAAGGGAAATGTCCTTGTAGAGTAAAGAAAAGGATTGTTAAAAAGCTTATCAAACAAAAGCAGGCTGTAAATCCGCATTGGAATTAAAGTCTGCTAATATATATTTTTCTGGAAAAGCAAGACTGACCACCAGCCTTCTCCCAAACTCTTCATTCCCTTCATTCCCTCTCTACTCACAACCAAACTCAGGACGAATCCCTCAGTTTAAGGGTTGCTGAGAACACCTTGGTTTGAAACTCCCCGGCCAGCTCAGGATGTTCCAGGCGGTCGATCATCATTTGGACGGCTTGGCGGCCCATGGCATATCCCTTTTGCTCCACGGTGGTGAGTTTTGGGCGCGCAATGAGGGCGATGGGATCGTCGCCGAAACCTGCCACGGAAATCTGTTCGGGGATCTGGAATCCATGTTCCTGCAGGAGCTGCATAACGGCAATTGCACTGAAGTCGTTGACGGCAAAGATGCCATCGATGTTTGGGGCAAGCCTTATGATTTGTTCCTTCAGGGTCTTAACCTGGGCAGAGGTGTCGCACTGCAGGATCAGCGCCGGATTAATGGGGATTTTGTGGTCGGTAAGGGCCTCGGTATAGCCCTGCAGGCGTTCGCGGCCGATAAACAAGTGCTGGGGAGCGGCCAGATGGAGGATCCTGCGGCGGCCCTTCCGCAGTAGATGGGTGGTGACCAGGTGGGCGCCCTGGTAATCATCCGTCACTACCCGGTCGGTTTCTATGTTCTTGCACACACGGTCGAGAAAGACAAGGGGGATTCCCTGTTCCACAGCATCCTCAAAGTGATCGTACTGGAACGTGTTTTTACTCATCGACACCAGGATGCCATCGACGCGGTGATCGAGCAGGGCTTGCAGGTTAATGCGCTCACGCTCAAACTCCTCATTCGACTGGCAGATCATCAGGCGGTATCCCTTGCCGTATGCCACATCCTCAATCCCGCTGATAATGGAAGAAAAGAAGTGATGCACAATTTCGGGGATGATAATGCCCAAGGTAAAGGAGCGCTGTTGTTTGAGGCCAAGCGCCAGGGCATTGGGCCTGTAATTGACGCGGCGGGCAAACTCCTGCACCCGGCGGCGGGTCTCCTCGCTGATGTCGGGATGGTTCTTCAGAGCACGGGAAACTGTTGAAGTGGATACACCCAAAGCCCTGGCAATATCGATAATGGAGGTTATATTTGGTTTCATGATAAGGTCAGATTAAGCCCATTGGGCACGAATAATGAAACAAAGATATGCTTCTGGAGGATTACTGCAAACGTTTGCGGAAACGTTTGCACAAAAATATTGTCCAATTTATTGACGCTCAACCAAAAAAAAATGTTTATTCTATCTTTATTTTTTATCTTTGTTGGCAAACTTCCAATGTCTTAACGCTAATCTGTTTGAAGTATGACAAAAATTTTAAGACTGTTCGTGCCAGTGCTTTTTGCGCTGTTGAGCGCCCTAAGCACATTCGGGCAAACGGGCACCATAACAGGCGTTGTTAGGGATCGTGAAACACGCGAGACCTTGCCTGGTGCTAACGTTATTATTGAGGGAACTACCACTGGAGCGATCACTGATCTTGATGGCCGTTATGCCATAACGGTTGGCGCAGGTCAATATTCGGTGGTTGCCAGCTACATTGGCTTTGAACCGGTTGCCCTTCCGGTGACTGTGGTTACAGGCCAGACTGTTACCCTGAATTTCGATATGGGACAGGATGTGGCTACCCTTTCAGAATTTGTGATCATTGGTTATGGTGTGCAACGCCGCGAAGATGCTACCGGTGCCGTATCGGTTGTCGATACGCGCGACTTCAACAAGGGGAAAATCACTTCGCCTTCGGAGTTGCTTGCCGGAAAGATTCCCGGGGTACAGATCACCATGCCTGGCGGTGCTCCGGGTGAAGGCGCCCAAATCCGGGTAAGGGGAGGTTCTTCCCTGTCGGCCACAAATGACCCGCTGATCGTTATCGATGGGGTTCCCATTGAAAACGCAGGCGTTCCGGGTTTGCGCAACCCCCTGGCCACCATCAACCCCGACGACATCGAGTCGTTCACCGTCCTCAAGGATGCCTCTGCCACCGCCATTTACGGTTCAAGAGCTTCCAACGGAGTTATCCTCATCACCACCAAGAAAGGCAAGGAAGGCGCCCCCCTGAGCCTCACCTATTCGGGCACCTATTCCCTTTCGGTCAACACAAGACAGGCCGACTTTCTTAGCCCTGATGAGTTCCGTAACCACGTCAACACATTTTATGCTAACCGTCCTACAGTTACCGGTCTTATGGGCAGCGCTTCCACCGACTGGCCCAGCCTGATTTACCAGGATGCCTTTACCCATGACCACAACCTCACTGCCAGCGGAGCATTCAAATCCCTGCCTTACAGATTTACCGTAGGATACAACGGTCAAGACGGGGTGATCCGCACCGACAACCTGCAAAGGGTTTCATGGGCAATGAACCTATCCCCCAGCCTTTTTGACGACCATTTGAAGATCAACTTCAACGCCCGTGCCGTTAACATCAGCAATTTCTTTGCCGAGCAAGGCGTGATTGGTGCAGCCAACCAGTTTGACCCCACCCAGCCCGTGCATGTGGATGGCAGCCCCTTCGGCGGCTTCTTTGCCTGGCAGGCAGATGGCATTCCAAAACCAGTGGCTACCACCAACCCGGTGGCAAACCTGGAGCTGAGGCGAAACACTTCAACAGTGAACCGCATACTGGGTAATTTCCAGGCCGATTATAAATTCCATTTCTTACCAGACCTGAGGGCCAACCTCAACGTAGCCTACGACTACTCCACTTCCGACGGTAACGATTACACCCCGGATTACGCAGCCTGGAGTTACGTTTCAGGGGGTTACCTTGGAACCTACTGGCAGAACCGCTCGAACCAATTGTTCGACTTCTACCTGAACTATGTGAAAGATGTGGAAGCCATCAGCAGCCGCATTGATGCCACCGCCGGTTATTCATATCAGCGTTTCTGGAACGAAGGCTCGAACCACGGCACCAACGTGCCCAACAACCTGGCCTTCCAGAACGGGCATAACACGGATTACTGGCGCGTGATCGTTCCCAACATTCCTTACGAATCGGAACAAGTGCTGCTCTCCTTCTTTGGCCGTTTGAACTACTCGCTGCTGAACCGTTACCTGGTGACCTTCACCATGCGTAATGACCGCTCCAGCCGGTTCTCACCCGAGACCCGCTCGGGCTGGTTCCCCTCAGTAGCCCTCGCCTGGAAAGTCCTGGAAGAGCCCTTTATGGCTAATGCCGACTTTCTGTCAGAACTGAAGTTTAGGGCCGGTTACGGGATTACCGGTCAACAAGACATCAGCAGTGATGTTTATCCCTATCTGGCGCGCTACACCGCCAGTGTTCAGGGTGCCTTCTACCAGTTTGGCGCACCGGGCAACTTCATACCCACCTGGCGTGCCGAAGGTTATGACCGCAGCCTGAAATGGGAAGAAACCACTACTTACAACGCTGGTCTCGACTATGCTTTCCAGGGACACCGCTATTATGGGTCGATTGATGTTTATTTCCGCGAGACCCGCGACCTGATCAACGAGATCAACATTCCTGCCGGCACAAACCTCACCAACCGCATCGTGACCAACATCGGCAACATGGAAAATAAGGGGGTTGAATTCAGCATCTTCACCCGTCCGGTCGTATCCCGCGATTTCAACTGGCTGCTCGGGCTGAACGCCACTTGGAACGAAACCAAGATCACCAAGCTGACTGCAGTTGACGACCCCGAATTTCTGGGGATACAGGTTGGCGGCATTGCCGGAGGTGTTGGTAATAATGTCCAGATCCACACCGTAGGTTATGCACCCAATTCCTTCTTTGTATGGGAACAGGTCTATGACCAGGATGGCAATCCCATTGAAGGCGTTTATGTTGACCGCGACAACGACGGAGAGATCACCGAAGACGACCTCTACCGCTACAAGCGCGCCGCTCCAACCTATTACCTGGGTCTGACTTCCGACTTCCAATACAAGAACTGGAGCCTGGCATTCGCAGGTCGCGCAAACCTTGGCAACTTCGTTTACAACAACATCAGTTCAGACAACGGCTGGCTGAACAAGGTCTACCGTGCTGAAGGTCCTTACCTGAGCAACATTCACCGCGATGCTTTTACTGTTGGTTTCAACAACGCCCAGTATCTTTCGGACTACTACGTACAGGATGGCTCCTTCTTTAAGATGGACCACATCACTCTGAGTTATACCTTCGGAAAACTCTTCGGAAGCGCATCGAACCTGACCCTATCGGGGATCGTACAGAATGCCTTTATGATCACCAATTACAAAGGCCTTGACCCTGAACTAGGCAATGGTATTGACAACAATATCTACCCGCGCCCCAGAATTTTCGTGATGAGCGTTAATCTTCAGTTTTAGCAATTCCTAAAGAAAGACATAATATGAAAAAGACAACATTTCTTTTCACCATACTGGTAGGATTCCTGTTCATCTTTTCTTCCTGCCTGAAGGACCTCGATACGGTTCCCCTGGATGACCGGGAAGTGACCGCTGCCGATGTTTTCAACCAGCCCGGTGCTTATCAGCAAATCCTTGCCAAACTCTATGCCGGTCTGGCCGTGTCAGGCCAGGAAGGCCCTGCGGGCAATGCCGACATCTCGGGTATTGACGAAGGTTTTGGTCAGTATCTCCGCGGTTTCTGGTACCACCAGGTGCTCTCGACCGATGAATCCGTTATTGGCTGGGACGACCAGACCATCAAGGATTTCGTTTACCAGCAGTGGACTTCCACCGACGTTTTTATTGCTGCTTTCTATTACAGGGTGTTTTACCAAATTGCCGCTGCCAATGAATACATCCGCGAGACCACTGATGCAAAGCTTGACGAGCGTGGCGTAACGGGTGCCCTTCGTGCCGAGGTGGAAGCCTACCGTACAGAAGCCCGTTTCCTGCGTGCCCTGAGCTATTGGCACGCCCTCGACGTATTTGGCAATGTGCCCTTCGTAACTGAAGAAGATGCCGTTGGCGCTTTCCTGCCCGAACAAATCATGCGTCCCGACCTGTTCAGTTATATTGAAAGTGAACTATTGGAGATCATCCCCCTGATGGCTCCTGCCCGAGCTGCCAATTATTACGGTCGTGCTGACCGCGCTGCTGCCTGGATGCTCCTGGCCAAACTTTACCTGAATGCCGAGGTTTACACAGGTCAGCAAAAATACACCGAGTGCCTCACCTATTGCAAGGAGATCATCAACGCAGGTTATACCCTTGAACCTGAGTTCAAGCACCTGTTTAATGCCGACAATTTCCTGAGCACCAATGAGATCATTTTCCGCGTGCCTTATCACGGCATCAATACCCGTACTTTTGGTGGCACCACTTTCATCATCAAGGCTGCAACCGGTGGTGGAATGACTCCCCTGGAATATGGAATTGACGGCGGCTGGGGCGGTACCCGTACTTCACCACAAATCGTCAACCTTTACAATGCCAATGATCCCCGACGTCTTTTCTTCACCGAAGGCCAAACCCTTGAAATTGAAAACCTGGGTGACTTCACAAATGGTTATGCCACCATCAAGTTTAACAACCTGAAGCGCGACGGCACCCCTGGCTCCAGCCTGGAGTACGTCGACACCGACTTCCCGATGTTCCGCCTGGGTGATGTGTACCTGATGTATGCTGAAGCCGTGCTTCGCGGGGGTTCCGGTGGTGACCTGAACACGGCCATCGGATATATCAACGCTCTGCGTGAGCGCGCCTGGGGTACTGCCGACGGCAACATCAGCGAAATCAACCTGAACTTTATCCTGGATGAGCGTGCCCGCGAATTGTTCTGGGAAGGACACCGCCGCACCGACCTGGTCCGCTTCGGAAAATTTGCCGGGTCTACGGGTTATGTATGGGCATGGAAAGGCAACTCCAAGGACGGCTTGGAGGTGGATGTTAAATACAACCTCTTTCCAATCCCGGCTGCAGATATCAACGCCAATCCCAACCTGGAGCAGAACCAAGGTTATTAATATTTAAAACATTTAGCAAATGAAAAGAATAGCAATCATTCTAACACTCATTTTCGGAGTGTTCTTGTTTCACTCCTGCGAGGAAGAGGAGCTAATGACCCTGGATCTGACCAAGACTGTCAGCCCGCAGATCACAGCCCCCTCCAGCGGCTCAAGCCTGGTGCTTACCCAGGAAACCGCCGGAGAGGCGATCAGCATCACCTGGTCAGCAGCTTCCTATGACGCCGACTTCATTGCCGATGCCAATTACATCCTGCAAATGGATATTGCTGGCAATAACTTCGCCAACCCCCGCGACCTGATCGATACCGATGGACTGGCCTATCAGACTACCCAAGGTGCCGTCAACAGCAGGATCCTTGGAATGGAATTTGCCCCCAATACAGAAGTGACCCTCGAGTACAGGGTGTTTTCATACCTGACCCGTCAGTCAGATGCCACTTATTCCTATTCCAACCCCATCACGATTACCTTCACCTCCTATGAAGATATCGTACCGGGAGCCAAGCCTATTTATATGCTGGGTGATGGAACAGAAGCTGGCTGGGACAATACGGCTGCCCTAGAGATGTTCCACATTGTGGATGGCGAATTTGCCCTGGTAGGCCGTCTGGCCGAAAGTGGCTCGATGGTAAAATTCATCTCCGTGCTGGGTCAATGGGCCCCCCAGTGGGGTGCAGCCCCTGGCGGAACTTCTACGGAAGGCCAATTGGTACTCAGGCCAACGGAAGATGAACCAGACCCAAGCCCGATCGATATTTCCGATCTGGAAGCTGGCGACTACAGAGTCACTGCCGACACGGCCAACCTGACCTACAGCATTGTCAAGGTTACCGAGGAGCTCTACATGCTGGGCAGCGCCACCGAGGTAGGCTGGGACAATGCCGCACCCCTGGCCATGACTAAAGATGCCCCGGGAATGTTCAGCATCATCACCACCCTTACGGCAGGTACAGATATGTATCTGAAGTTCCTGGAAGTTCCGGGACAGTGGGCTCCGCAATATGGTACCGATGCTAATGGTACAGCCGAAGGCGGAAACCTCGTTTTGCGTCCAACTGAAGATGTTACTGACCCAGATTCCATCCCGGCACCAGATGTCACCGGTCTCTATAAGATCGAAGTCAACCTGAGCAATTTAACCTATAAGATCACGGCCCAGTAAGGCTTTAAACTGATTCTGCCGGGAGTCTCCGGCTAGGGGAAGCTGCCTCCATACAGGGGGCAGCTTCTTTGTTTTTCCTTTTGAATCTTCCCAAAATTTTCTGATTATTCTTTCCGGAAATTTAAATAAAAGATCCATTGACTGAAGGCCTGTCATTTTTCGACCAAATAATGTCCGTACAATCTCCTTATCATATCCGTATTTTTTCGTTCGAAAAACGGCGAATATTCAGAATAAAAGAAAACTTCTTCATTTTCCCTGGTAACTTTCCGGAAATTCAAATAATATTATAAAAACTGTTTTGATCAAAAAGGTTTATCAGGGGAAAATTTCCACCAACAAAGTATCTTATGGCTCGATATTTGTTAAGGATAATTAAATATGGGCTAACCAAAAACAAGGAAACATGAAATCAAAAAAAAACCTAAACCTGTTGGTTCTGCTGGCCGCAGTGTTTGTTTTTCAAGGCTGTATGTCAAGTTATCTACTCACCTATGATCCTTACAGAATCAAGGAATTCCCAACGCCTCGCCACACCAATGAGATCCAGGTGTATTTCCCCGGCGAGAAGTTGCCCGAAAAGCCCTATATTCAAACCCACACCTTCGAGGCAAGGAATTATCCGGGTGCGCCGATGAATATGCAGGTGCAGCAGATCAGGGATCAGGCCGCCTCGGCAGGGGTAGATGCAGTGATCCTCATGAACCATCGCGATCAGAGTGAGATAACACGCTTCGGCCACATGGTGATGGTCAACAGCCTGACCGCCCTGGGCATTAAGTTCAAGGAAAATGTAGATTACCTTCACATGTATCGCTATGTTGACCAGGTTTACGCATTCAATGCCGAGAAGGACACCTTTGAACTGGTGGCCAACCTTTACCCCAATTTCGACGGACAGGTAAAGACCGTGGAAAGCCTTGACAGCACAGAGATGGGTAAATTTTACTTTGAGCAATATATCAGGCGTTATTCCCTGGATTTCCTGCTGGGTGAGCAATCACCACGCTGGCGCTACAGGTCCGGCCTGAATGGATTGGTGACCCGCCGCGATTATGTTCTCAACGGGGCAAAGCACATCATGCTGAAGCTTCATTATGCCGACAGGAGCAAAAAACTTGAGCGCATTGAGGCCAGCATGTATGGCCCGGGCGAGATGTGGCACCAATACGAGATACGGGTGGAATTTGGCCCCAACAAAATGATCTCGGAGAAAAAAATCCTGGCAAGCGGAAAACCGGAGTTGATCGAACGCTTTTATTACGACGAGCAGGACAGGCTGTTAACAAGCACTTATCACAAGATCGTTGACGGGGCAGAAAAGCCCTTCCTGCAGACGCACTACTATTATTATGAAGACGAGGACGTCTTTGAGCAGTTCTAGGCTCAGCGGGTTTAAAAAGTGTCTTTAACGGCCATCCATTTGAAGACCTTATCCCCCCTTCTAACCAGGACCGGAACGGGAATGGAACACAATTCACCCTTTTTGGCAACGGGAACCTTTTCAAGGTCGACCCTGATCTCGTTCACAGCGAACTCGAGCGCGCCCGTTGTAGGACCTGTTATGAGCAAGGGGTCGTTGAGGTTCATTTCGTGGGTTTCCATTTTCACCTCGGCCACCCCGATCTTTGCAAAGTAATTGGTCACCAGCCCCAGATATTGTTTTCGGCGGGTAGCTTGCGAGCCATAGCGTTCGGTCCACTCCCCCATTTTCCTGCCAAGGTAATAGCCTTCCCAGAAGCCCCTGTTGTACACTCCTTTGAGACGTCGCAACCATTCATCCACTCTTTCCTGCGAATAAGCGCCCCCAAGTATGGCGTCGGCGGCTTCACGGTAGCATTGAGTGACGGTTTTTACGTATTCAGGCCCTCGCCCCCGCCCTTCGATCTTGAAGACGCTGACCCCGGCCTGCACGATCTTGTCGAGGAAGCCAATGGTGCAAAGGTCCTTTGGCGACATGATGTATTCGTTGTCGACCTCATACTGATGCCCGTCTTCCTTGTCGGTGACGATATAGGTGCGGCGGCAGGGCTGCAGGCAGGCCCCTCGGTTGGCCGAGGAATTGAGGTTATCGAGGCTCAGGTAGCACTTGCCGCTGACGGCCATGCACAAGGCCCCGTGAACAAAGATTTCGATACGCACAAGCGCTCCCGATGGTCCTTTTATTTGCTCTTTCCTGATACCTTGAACGATTGCGTGAACCTGCTGCAGGCTCAGTTCCCTGGCGGTAACAACGACATCGGCAAATTGGGCATAGAAGCGCACTGCTTCGAGGTTGGTCACATTGGTTTGGGTAGACAAATGAATCTCCACGCCTTGGCTGCGGGCATAGGTGATGACACTCAGGTCGGAAGCAATGATGGCGCTGATACCAGCTTCTTTGGCCACATCAATGGTGCGGCGCATCTCTTCAAGTTCGCTGTCGTAAATGATGGTATTCAGAGTCAGGTAGGTCTTGACGCCGGCATCATTGCAGATTGAGGCGATCTGCCGAAGATCATCCAGGCTGAAATTCTGGGAAGAGCGCGAGCGCATGTTGAGCTTGCCCACCCCGAAATAAACGGAATTGGCGCCGCCCTGAATGGCTGCCGTCAGTGAATCGAAGGAGCCGACCGGAGACATGACCTCAAGATCTTTGAAGGAGGAGTTCATTTTTAAATGAAGGCTTATTTGTAACCTATTGGGGCTTGTTTTGAATGAAGAACAAGGATTAACGAATGAAGATTTTCGATTTATTAAATCCGTTTAAATCTGTTTCATTCGTGTTTTCCCCGATCAAGAACTATGCTTTCGGGATGTTTTTCAGCACCTCAAGGGTGAGGTCCCAGAACTTCTGGACGGTATCGATCTCGATGCCTTCATCGGGGCTATGGGCACCCTTGATGGTGGGGCCGTAAGAGATCATATCGATTCCCGGGTACTTTTCGCCGATGAGGCCGCATTCAAGGCCTGCATGTATGGCAAGCACCTTGGGCTCTTCCTTAAAAAGGCTTGTGTATGCTTGCCTGGTAATATTCAGGATGGGTGAGTTGACATTAGGTTTCCATCCAGGGTAGCCATCTCCGTGCTTCACCTTTGCCCCTGCCAGTTTAAAGACGCTGGCCACCATATCAGCCACATCGCGCTTGGCAGATTCGAGCGAGCTGCGTTGGCTGGTAGAGATGATGATCTCTGATGGCGTCATTTTTACCGAAGCCAGGTTGGTGGAAGTCTCCACAAGATTCGGAATGTCGGGCGACATGGCCATCACCCCATGTGGGCAGGCATAAAGGGCGTTAAACAAATTTTGCTGGGTTTCGATATCAATGAGCCCTTTAGGCATTTCGGTTTCGGCGCATGTGATGCTGAGCCCGGGTTCATTGGTCTTCATTTCATCGCGGATGTCAGCCGAGAGCTTATCGAACAACTCGCGCAAGGCAGCCTGGTGCTTCTGGGGCATGGTAATGGTGGCAAAAGCCTCGCGGGCAATGGCGTTACGCAGATTACCGCCCTGAATGTCGGCCAAGCGGATGTCGAACATCTTCTGAAAGTTCCACAACAGGCGGTTAAGGACCTTATTGGCATTGCCCCTTCCTTTATTGATATCATCACCCGAGTGGCCTCCCTTCAGACCTGTTACGCTGAGACGGAACGCTTTTTGATTGGATTCAGGGCTGTTTTTTTTATAAGGGAATGTAACCAGGGTATCAATACCACCAGCGCACCCTATAAAGAGTTCTCCATCATCTTCCGAGTCAAGGTTGAGCAGGATACGGCTTCTCAGGAAACCCTTTTCCAGTGCGAAAGCCCCTGTAAGCCCAGTTTCCTCATCCACGGTGAAAAGGCATTCCAGGGGGCCGTGTTCCAACTTTTCGGATTCGAGTATTGCCATCTGAACGGCAATGCCAATGCCGTCGTCGGCGCCAAGAGTAGTTCCTGTTCCTCTTACCCAGCCATCATCCATACGGGGAACAATGGGGTCATGATCAAAGTCGTGGTCTACATCGGAATTTTTCTCGCAAACCATATCTACGTGGCTTTGCAAAACCACCGACAGGCGGTCTTCATAACCTTTGGTAGCGGGCTTACTGATGAGCAGGTTGCCAATTTTGTCCTGTTTCCATTCAAGCTTATTCTTTTCCGCGAAAGCGATCAGAAACTGCAGGATCTTTTCTTCTTTTTTCGAAGGCCTTGGAACCTGGCAAATGTCTTCAAAATGCTCCCATACCCTGGAAGGCTTCAAATGTCCTAATATTCTTTTCATAATATGATCTTAAAATTGAAATGCGAAATAAGGGGTTTTCAAGCACATGACCAATAAATCCCAATCATTTAACACATCCTTTTCAAACAAAATGACAATTTACAAAAGAATTCCTTGTCTGCAGCAATACAATCCGCGAATAGTGATTATTTTTGATCATATAAACCAAAAACGACTGATTATGTTGTGGATATTTATTACCCTTGGGGTATTGATACTCTTTACCATGGTTGCCTACAACCGGTTTATCAGGTTGCGCAACCAGGCTGACCAGGCCTTCAGCACCATTGACGTGATGGCCAAGAAACGCTATGACCTGATTCCCAACCTGGTGGCTGCCGTTGAAAAATACATGCAGCATGAGCGGGGGACCCTTATTGAGATCACGGAGATGCGTGCCAAAGCCATGCAGGGCAACCTGAGCCCCAATGACCGGGTTGACCTGGAAAACAAGATCACCCGCACCCTGGGCAATATCCAGGTAGCCGTTGAAAACTATCCTGAACTGAAGGCAAGCGAAAATTTCCAGCAATTGCAGGGCTCGCTCAACGAAGTGGAAGAGCAGCTGAGTGCTGCCCGGCGGGCATATAATGCCAGCGTTACCGAATACAACAACTCCGTGCAGTTGTTTCCCTCCAACGTTTTTGCCATGGTGTTTAATTTCAGGTCGCGGAAATGGCTTGAAACGCCTGAAGAAGAACGGAAGAATGTTGATGTTAAAAAGCTGTTCAACAGTTAAAGATTAATCCATTCCAAAGGCCTAAACCATGAGATCGTTTGAAGAATTTGAACATTATTACAACCAGACCTTGTTTCGCGAGATGGAGTTGCTGGATGCCCGTCGCAAAAAGACACAAAAGCGACTGTGGTCAATCATTGCCTTAACGGCGTTGGGAATGGCCATCAGCATCCTTCTGGCGGCGTTTGTGATCGATCCTGCGCGCGACCTGCATTTTCTCCTGATTGCAGTGGTTCCTCTGCTCGTGCTCATGGCAGGGGTCATTGCCTGGTCAACCTGGGGTCGGGATAAGAATTTTATTGCTGATTTCAAACGCGAAGTGATCGAAAAAATCATTCACTTCATCAGCCCTGAACTGAGTTATCAGCCTACCAATTTTATCGGAGTGGATTCCTTTGAACGTTCGCGGCTGTTCCTCACAAATATTGACCGCTATCATGGCGATGATTATGTTTTTGGAAAAATTGATAAGACCCAATTCTGGTTTTCGGAAATTAAGGCCGAATACCGCACAACAGGTTCAAAGGGTGAGACCCATTGGCAGATCCTTTTTAAGGGATTGTTTTCCGTGGCCGATTTCAACAAGCACTTTGAAGGCACTACCGTAGTGTTGCCCAATCGCTTGGGCAACAGCGCCATTGCCAAAGTACTCCAGAAGGCAAACCTGGCCAGGCGTGAAAAGTTGGTTCAATTGGAAGATCCCGAGTTCAATAAATATTTTGTGGTTTACGGCGACGACCAGGTTGTAAGCCGTTATGTATTATCCACTTCGCTGATGCAGCGACTGGTTGACTTCCGCAAGAAAAGCGATAAGCCCATTTATGTAAGTTTCGTCAACTCATTCATGTACCTCGCCATTGAATATACAAAGGATCTTTTTGAACCCAGCATGTTCAGGTCGCTCACCAAATTTGATACGGTAAAACCCTATTTTGAAGAAATCAGGCTGGCCACCGGCATAGTGGAAGACCTGAACCTCAATACGCGCATCTGGACCAAGCAATAAAAAAAGTTTTAATATTTGATGGGGTCAAAGCCCTGGCCGTAAACCCCCATGACACTACCCATCGAAATAAAGGCTTTGGGGTCTATTTCCTTAATGACTCTGAAAAGGTTGGTAGACTCGTAACGCTTAACGATGACCAAAAGGACAGGGGTATCCTCCTGGGTGTACCAGCCTTTCCCCTGCAAAAGGGTAACCCCTCTTCCGATCTCGTTTGCAATCACACTCGCAATTTCATTGTGTTGCTTTGAAAAGATAAAAAGCTGCACGCTTCGCTTATGGCCCATCAGCAGCATGTCGATGCTGTAGGAAGCCACAGCCATGGTCACATAGCCATACACCATGACTTCAATGGAGCGGAACAGCAGGTAGGAGGCCGAGATTATTACAACGTCCATAAACAGGATCAGCCGCCCATGGCTGATGTTGCGGTACTTATTAATAATCATGGCGACGATATCGGTACCGCCGGTGCTGCCTCCCTGGGTGAACACCAATCCCACGCTGGCGCCACCCAGAATACCCCCGATGATTGCCGACATGAAGCGATCATCGACCACAGGCGCAGTGATTAGTTTCTGGAGCAGGCCCAGGAAAGCAGACAAGACCACAATTGCATATATGGTTTTGACCCCAAAACTGAAACCCAGATTCTTGATACCGATAATGATCAGCACCACATTCACCAGCAGGAAGGTTATGGCCACAGGGAAGCCCGTGGCAAAATACACAAGGGTACTGGCACCTGTAATACCTCCGCCCACAATCTCGGAAGGAATCAGGAATGCAGTCCACGATAAAGCGTTGATAAACAACCCTATGGTAATAATGCCATAAGTGCGGATGATTTCCCAAACAGGGTATTTCTTTCTTTTGAACGGCATATGGTCAAAGTTTTTAATGGAATAATGGCGTATGGATCCTTCTCCTGTAAATATAAATGCTTTTACGCTTCTGAAGCAAGAAAAAGCCGAGATGAATAACATAAAACGGAAAGAAAGGTTTGATTCTCATATGATAATTGAAGAGTTATTCCGATTTTTGCATAAAACAAAAATATTATCATTACAAACTAAAAATAAAACTGATGAGTAATCCAAAACCCCAAAAGGCATACAAAAATCACGATTTTCTGATGTCGCCGGCGGCCCGCGAGATCCGTATCCTTTCCGAATACGTTGAACCGCGAGCACGCTTTTACCGCAACAAGATTTCAAATACGGTGGTGTTCTTCGGATCGGCCCGTACCCTGCCCCGCGAAACAGCCCTTCACAATCTGGAAGAGTTGAAAAAACTACCCAAGCCTGATCCAAAAGCCCTGAAAAAGGCAGAAAAGGACTTTGAGAACTCACGTTATTACGAGGATGCCGTAGAGCTAGCGCGCAGGGTGACCCTGTGGTGCAAGGATCATTGCAATGAGCAGGATCGGTTTTATGTCTGTTCAGGAGGAGGCCCCGGCATCATGGAGGCAGCCAACAAAGGCGCCAGCCTTGCCGGTGGAAAATCCATAGGACTGAACATCAGCCTGCCCTTTGAGCAGTTTGCCAACCCTTACATTGATCCGGATCTAAATTTTGAATTCCATTACTTTTTCATGCGAAAGTTCTGGTTTGCTTACCTGGCAAAAGCCATGGTGGTCTTCCCCGGGGGATTCGGAACCCTTGATGAGTTCATGGAAATCCTGACCCTGGTGCAGACCGAAAAGATCACCAAGCCCATGAAGATATTGGTATACGACCGAAAGTACTGGGATCAGGTCATCAACATCCAGGGGCTTGTGGACAATTACACCATTAGTGAATCGGACCTTGAGCTGTTCACCTGGTGTGAATCAGTGGATGAAATGGAACAGGAACTCACCAACTTCATCAGCCAGCTGGGCCAGGCAGAACGCCCTGCAAGTAAATAAATCCAGAGATTCACCCCAATTCTGGCTGTCTCAACCCCTTGAGGCAGCCTTTCTTTTTCCTCCCCAGCCAAGGCCTCCCGGGTCTGTTATTGCATCCATTTCTACAAAATCAGATTTTCCGTATCCATCTCCTCGCAGGTGTTGGGGAATTCCACAATCATTCTTAATCCAGTGGTGAAACGTAGCCGACTCATATATTAAACGGACTTAAAACGTAGGTTAAACGTATTTCATACGTCTAAGGTACGTCTGAGGTACGTGTTAGGTACGTCTAAGGTACGTTTAAAGTAGGTCTGAATTATGACTCCGGAAGCGTCCTGAAAAGAATGGGGACGGTTCTCTGAAACCTTGTTTCAAATGCAAGAAAAGGAAATACATGACCCTTACTCAGCCATGGGTCCTACCATAAAAAAGCCCCGGAAAAGGTTTAAGAGAATCAGGGAAACAAAAGAGGCCGGCTCAAAACCTTGAGCCAGCCTCTTATTCGGGTTTCAAAAAGCGCTATATGTAAAAGGTTTATTGAATGTAGTTGCGATTCTTCCTTAAAGCATCGGCAATGGCTTTACGGAAGATATCAGAGGTTAGGATAATCATTTCAGGGTCGCTTGGGAATGGCAAGGGCCCAATATCCACCAGTTTGAGGGCTTCCTCGTCCAGGGCCGCACGGTCGCCTACCGCCCTGGCAGATCTGTGTTCAAATGTAGTAGCAGCACCGATTGGTTCACGCTTCAGCAAGCGACGCGGGTTATCTGAAAAAATTTCGATATCTCCCTGGATGTTAACAGATTTTTGCTGCAGGGTTTCAATGACCGTGCAGAAGATGGTCTTGTATTTGGGGATCTTAATGTCGTTACCCAAACTATCCTTCATTACATTCCCATTGGCATCGAGGGCATATTCAAAGCCGTCCTCAATGCGTTTGCGATGCTGGGTGTCCTTCTGGGTGGTTTGATCGGGTGACACCATAATCTGCCGCAGGTTGACCACCACAAAATAGTCGTAGTAAACATTCTGATCAAGGTCGCTGTAATAGAATTCCACCCAGGCATTATCCAGGCCACGGGGGTCTACGGTCAGCAGTTGTTGCTTATACTCGTTGGGGAGGTTGAAGATGGTATGGTTATCTACTGACACCAGCGCCCTGCTAATGCCCTTATAGCGGGCTTCATCCATCAGGTTATTTACATCGCGGTAGTCTCCAGAATACTCCTTCACCCTTGCCAGGCTTTGCCAGGCTTCGCGGTAGGCCATCTTGTCGTTGCGTTTCATCAGTTCTACGGCCTGGTTGTAATAGTATTCGGTAGCCCCGCTGCGGGCAGAGATAATCTCCTCGTCGAAATCAATATAGGGGAACTG
>JAAYLH010000014.1 GCA_012521995.1 Bacteroidales bacterium
GGTACCCCCGTATTGGATGGCGCCAAGGTGAAAGCCAAAGTGCTTGCGCACGTGAAAGCCGACAAGATATTGGTTTTCAAGAAGAAGAGAAGGAAAGGCTATCAGAAGATGAACGGCCACCGTCAACCCCTGACCCACATCCAGATCGAAGAGATCGTTGCTTAAGGTATTTGCAAACAGAAAAAATAAAGAGATATGGCACACAAGAAAGGAGTTGGTAGCTCACGTAACGGCCGCGAATCGCACAGCAAGCGTCTCGGCGTGAAGGTATTTGGCGGCCAGTTGGCCACTGCCGGCAACATCATTGTTAGGCAAAGAGGCACCACCCACTTTCCCGGTAACAACGTGGGAATGGGCAAGGACCACACCCTGTTTGCCCTGGTGGATGGCAAGGTGGTTTTCAAAAAGAAAGCCGGAGACAAGTCTTTTGTATCCATTGAGCCTGTTGCCGCTGCTGAATAAAGCATGCCGCAAGGAATCAGAAATCCTGCCCTAGCAGGATTTTTTTTTAGGAAACAGCCCCGGGCTGTTCCTCAAAAGGAGAGATGCCAGAGCGGTTGAATGGGGCGGTCTCGAAAACCGTTGTCCGCGTCAGCGGACCCAGGGTTCGAATCCCTGTCTCTCCGCCATGTAAAGGGTTCCCGCCGTCAGGCGGGAATCTTTTTTTGTATCAGGCTCATTGTCAACTTCCGTTTTATTCCTCAATCTCAACCCTACCTTTCCCCCCGGCTTCAATCTTAACCTTAACCTTAACCTCAACCTCAACCTCAACCTCAACCTAAACTATTCTTTCTTAACAATAGTCGGCGAATTCTTCTTAATTTTGAGGCTGCAATCTTTAAAAAGCCTTTAATGATATGATCGAGATGCAAGTGATTCGTGCGCAGACTGCTGATGTGGTTGAACGCCTGAAGGTTAAGAACTTTGATGCTGCGGAAATCATCGACCGCATCCTGGAAGTGGACGGCGAGCGCCGCAAGACCCAGAAGAGTCTGGATGATACCCTGGCCGAGAGCAATCAGCTGGCCCGCGACATCGGTGCCTTGTTCAAGTCGGGCAAGCGCGACGAAGCCGAGCAGATGAAGGAACGCACCGCCCTGCTGAAGCAGCAGGTGAAGGCCCTGCAGGAGATTCTCGAAACCCTTACGGCCGAACAGGACAAGTTGCTTGTGCAGTTGCCCAACCTGCCCCATGCCAGCGTCCCCCAAGGGAAATCGGCCGAAGACAATGATATTGTGCATTCTGAGGGGGAGGTGCCGGTGCTGGTCCCTGATGCCATGCCTCATTGGGAGCTTGCGAAGAAATACGACCTCATCGACTTTGAATGCGGCACCCGTATTACGGGCGCTGGATTTCCTGTCTATAAGGGGAAAGGTGCCCGCCTGCAGAGGGCTTTGATTGGCTTCTTTCTCGACAGTGCCGTGGAAGCAGGTTATACCGAGTACCAGCCCCCGCTGTTGGTGAATGAAGCCTCGGCATACGCCACCGGGCAGCTTCCCGATAAGGAGGGACAGATGTATCATGTTCAGCTCGATAACCTGTACCTGATCCCTACGGCAGAAGTTCCGGTGACCAACTTTTTCCGCGATATGATCCTGCGCCAGGAGGACCTGCCCGTGAAAAGCACTGCTTATTCGGCCTGTTTCCGCCGTGAGGCAGGGTCGTATGGCAAGGACGTCAGGGGCCTGAACCGCCTTCACCAGTTCGATAAGGTGGAGGTCGTACAGATCACTCATCCCGACAAGAGCTACGACACCCTGGAAGATATGGTAAAATATGTGTCTGGTCTGCTGCGCAAACTGGAACTGCCCTTCAGGATTGCCAGGCTGTGCGGGGGCGATATGAGCTTTGCCTCAGCGCTTACCTTTGATATGGAAGTGTATTCGGCAGCCCAGCAAAGATGGTTGGAGGTGAGCTCCATCTCGAATTTCGAGACATTTCAGTCGAACCGCATGAAGTTGCGTTTCCGTGGCGAAGATGGAAAGACCATCCTGGCGCATACACTCAACGGCAGTGCCCTGGCCTTGCCGCGTATCGTGGCCGCTTTGCTCGAAAACAACCAATCCCCTGAAGGCATCCGCATCCCTAAAGCCCTGCTGCCTTATACAGGCTTTGAAGTGATCGTTTGATGCAATCCCGGCTTTGCCGGCAAAACAATTGGTCCCCTGTGGCGTTTTACAGGTAATCCAATCCCCGCTTTGTTATGAAGAAGTTTCCGCTTGCCTTTCTGCTGATTTCCTTTTTGCTGATGGCCCTTCCCTCCCCGGCCCAGGAGCAGACCGATGCTTTGCTGGCGGCACAGTACTTCAGGGAAGGGGATTATGAGAAGGCCGCCGCCCTTTACGAAGGCCTGATGGAGGAGGATCCTGATCCTGTGGCCTACACCAATTACCTGGAATCCCTGTTTTACCTGGAGGATTATCGCAAGGCCGAACGCCTGGTGCGCAGGCGGATGCGTGAACAGCCTGATGCTGTAGGCTTTGAAGTAGACCTGGGATGGGTATTCGACCGTGCAGGCAATGCCCGTCGCATGCAGCGACAGTTTGACGATGTGATGAATGGCATGCAGGCCGACCCGCGCAGGGTCGTAGCCCAGGCAGAAGCCTTCGAAAGTCGGGGTTACCCTGACCTGGCCATCGAGACTTACCTCCGTGGCCGCCGCCTTTTGGGCAAGAATGTGCCCCTTCACTTACAGCTGGCCGCCCTGTACGGTCGTAAAGGCAAGCTAGAAGATATGATGAACGAATACATCGACTATGTGGAAGCGGTTCCTTCGGCCACCGAACAGGTGAGGGGTATTCTGCAGGACGCCATTACTGATGACCCCGATTTTTCAAGAAACGAAGCCCTTCGCCAAGTGCTGCTTAGCCGGACCCAGCAAAACCCCAACAATGCCCTTTATTCGGAGATGCTGCTATGGCTTTCGCTGCAACAAAAAGATTTTCGCATTGCCCTGATGCAGGCCCGGGCCCTCGACCGCCGCCTGCGTCAGGAAGGCGAACTGGTGCTGGAAGTGGCTCAACTGGCTGCCACCAATGAAGATTTTGACATCGCCGAGCAGGCCTTCCAGTACCTGCTCGATAAAGGCCCGGATAATGTGCATTATATGGATGCGCTGACCGGATTCCTGGATGTCAGGTTTCGAAAGGTGACCTCCTCCTACGGCTATAGCAGGGAAGACCTGCAGGCTGTGGAGCGTGATTTTGAGGAAGCCCTGGAAAAACTTGGAACCCAGGCAGAGACCGTGAAAATGATACGAAACCTGGCAAACCTTCAGGCTTTTTACCTGGGAAAGACCGATACGGCCATTGAATTGCTCAACAACACCCTGAATCTGCCCGATGTGTCCAGGCGCATCAAGGCCGAATGTCGCATTGAACTGGCCGATATCCTGCTGCTTTCGGGGCAGGTATGGGATGCTACCCTGCTGTATTCGGAGGTCGACAAGACCTTCCGTGATGATCCACTGGCCCACGAAGCCAAGTTCAAGAATGCACGCCTGTCTTTTTATATCGGCGAGTTTGACTGGGCCAAGGCCCAGCTCGATATCCTGAAGGCAGGCACCTCCCGCCTGATTGCCAACGACGCCATGCAGCTCTCGCTTCGCATACAGGACAACGTGGGATTTGATGGCAATACCCGCCCCTTGCAGATGTATGCCAGGGCTGAAATGCTCAGCTTTATGAATCGTTTTGAGGAGGCCCTCGAAGTGCTTGACTCCATTGGAAGGATGTTCCCAGCTCACGACATCAACGATGACGTGCTTTTTGCCCGGGCGCAGATCATGCTTACCAGGGGTCAGTATGAGCAGGCCGATGAACTTCTGGGCCGAATTGTGGAAGCCTATCCGGAAGGTCTGCTTGCCGATGAGGCCCTGTTCAAAAGAGCAGAGCTGCAGGAACGCGTGTTTAATAAACCCGAAGAAGCGATGGCCCTGTATCAGCAACTGCTGAACAGCTATCCCGGAAGCCTTAATGCCGTAGCTGCCCGTAACCGTTTCAGGGCGCTGAGAGACGGAATTGTAAATTAAGTCCTTATGCATCAAGCCATACGACCAAAGAAATTCCTGGGCCAGCACTTCCTGCGCGATGACAACATCGCACGAAAAATTGCAGAAAGCCTTAGCGGCTTTGGCGACTATAAAAAGATACTTGAAATCGGCCCAGGGACCGGGGTGCTGACCAAATTTCTTTTGGATCAGGGAGATTATGAATGGCATGGCGTGGAACTCGACCGCGATTCCATTGTTTATCTCAGGGAGCAATATCCTGCCATTGCCGAACGGCTTGTTGAAGCTGATTTTCTCAGGATGTCCCTTTCTGACATTGCCCGGGGAGAGCCCTTGGGAATTATTGGCAATTTCCCCTACAACATCTCCTCGCAAATTGTTTTTAAGGTGCTTGAGTATCGTGATCAGGTGCCGGAGCTGGTTGGTATGTTTCAGAAAGAGATGGCCCAACGCATTGCTGCCCCATCGGGAAATAAGATCTACGGGATTATGAGCGTGCTTGCCCAGGCCTTTTACCATGTGGAATACTTGTTCCAGGTGGATGAGCAGGTGTTTTTCCCGCCGCCCAAGGTGAAGTCGGCGGTCATCAGGATGAAGCGTAAAGATGCTCCGCTGCCCTGTGAACCCCGCAAGCTGTTTATGGTGGTGAAGGCCGCATTCAACCAGCGCCGGAAAACCCTCCACAATTCTTTGAAAGGTCTGCAGATCAACTGGGAGGCACTACCTGAGGATTTTCCCAAAAGACGCCCCGAACAGATAAAACTGGAAGAATTCTATCTGCTGGCACAACAAGCCGGGTTGGGAGAACAGTAGTTTCGGGAATTTTTTATATATTGGCATACCCTGAAACAAGCAAGAGACCGATTGTTAAAGATTGAAATCATTTTGCCATGGCTACCAGGAAACTGAAGAATTTTGAATTTGCGGGATTGCACAATACGGATGCGGACAATTATCCCGTACTCCATTGTTTTGAAGATTTTGAGACACCCAATGGGTTTGCCTTTGTGGTTTCCGGATCAGAAATGGTGGTGGGGGGCGATCAACAGGTATGCCGGGTCATCAACGAGCGGGTGCGGTATTATCTCGACAATGAGGTGTTGGACGACCCGCGTGAAGCGGTCGGAAATGCGCTGGTCTATGCCAACGGCTTTGTTTACGAGAAGAGCCGTAAGGAGGAGGACTTTGTTGCCGAGAAAGCCAGTGTCCTGTGTGCCCTGCAACAGGAAGGAAAGGTCTATTATGCCTGGATGGGTGAAGTTTCGCTGTTTCTCTATACGGGAAAACGGCGTTATCCGCTAACCTGGCCTGCAAGGGAAGAGGGTGCTTATACAACGGTTAGTGAGCAAGAGGGGAATGCTATTCTTTTCCTTGGGGTGAAGCAACTGGCCGAGCCTGCCCTCTGCGAACAACCCCTGGTGCCTGTGGATGGCGATATGTTGTTTATGGGCACGGGAAACATCTGGGAATCCTTGCGCGATAAGGCTTTCTGCACCCTTATGGCCGACAGCATGCCCACCCATACAAAGTTGCAGCGCCTGATGAAACTGGCTGGTGAGATCAGATCGGAACAGCCTGCCGCCGCCCACCTGATTGCCTTTTATAACCTGGATCAGACCGAACGTAGCTTCGCTGCAGGAAAGACCCCTGCAGGACCTTCGGTACGGGAGCGTATCCAGGCTAAGATTGAAGAAAGGCCAAAAAACAAAAATGTCAGGAATGTCCTGATTGCGCTGGGAGTGCTCATTCTGGTCTATATGTTCTACGACCTCTTCCTGAACAATCCCAACAAGCCTGTGAATGTGCGTATCCCTGAAGAGGCCGCTGCTGTAGTGGATTCCCTGAGTCTGGTGGATGTAACCCAGACGGGAGAAGTTCAAGCTGCAGCTACCCTTCCTGATGATGTGGAGTACATCGTCAGAAGCGGTGATACCTGGGGCAGTATCTACAGGAATTACGAGGTGTGCTCGTGGTTTATTAAAAATCATCCCGCCAATGCAGGGAAATTTGACCCCGATGAGAACCCTGTGTACAACACCAAGTTGATTATTCCTGTCAGGTATTCGGGAAGCAAGAGCCGCAACCCTTCCTATTATCAGGAGTTTACCATTGAGAAGGTGGGAAGTTCCTGCCAAAATGTCAATGAATCATTTAAGCGGCGCTTTGACCGAAAAGTGAGCGCTTCCGATTAACCTCTGGATTCATCCGGATCAGAAAAAACAGTGCAGCCTCCTGCTGTTCCCTTGAAGAGATGCTGGGGGCTGTTTTTTTGTTCGCGATCAGATGCCGGCTTTGCAGGACACCAGGGCTTACTGTTTTTTCCGGACCACCATTTGCAGGGTAATGCGGCTTTTCTGTTCCAGCAGGACTTCGTGATGGGCAATCAGTTGTTCCATTTGTGCTTTTTCGTAATGCCTGATTGTGATCAGTTCCAGGTCATAATTATACTTAACGTTGAAGTTCTTCTCGAGGTCGCGCAGCAGGGCAGGGGTCTTAATGAGGTCGCTGTCGAAACATACTGAAAAACTGATTGCGGAATTCTGCATCAGGTTTATTTTCACCCCGTGCTTGGCAAAGTCGGAGAATATCCGTGAAAGGTTATGTTCGGCAATGAAACTGAAGTCTTTGGGGAATATGGAAACCAGCACCTGGTTGAACTTAAAGATGAAACTGGGCACCAAACCGTCGTGCTCGCTTACCTCATTGATGATGGTGCCGGGTTCTGCAGGCTGGAAAAAAGATTTCACCTTTAGTGGGATGTTGCGGCTGAGCAAGGGTTTCAGCGTCTTGGGGTGAATGACTGTTGCCCCGTAATAGGAAAGCTCGATGGCTTCCTGATAGCTGATGTTGGGCATCAGAAGGGTTTGTTCGAAGAGTTTGGGATCGGCATTGAGCAGGCCCGGGACATCTTTCCAGATCACCACTTCGGAAGCCTGCAGCGAATAGGCCAGGATGGCTGCCGAGAAGTCAGAACCTTCACGCCCAAGGGTGGTTGTGAAGCCCTGGGTGGTAGCGCCAATAAAGCCCTGGGTTAGGACAATGCCCGGCTTGGCGCTGTTTTCGGCCGGCTTAAGGTAAGGCAGGAGAGCCTTTTTTACGGCTTGAGGGGTAAGGATCCAGTCAATACGTGCATCCCTAAAACTGGAATCGGTGATGATGAGCTTGCGGGCATCGAACCATTGGTTGCGAACGCCTTCATGGTTCAGGTAATAGCTTACTATTTGTGTAGAAACAATCTCGCCCGTGGAAACGATGCGGTCGTATTCGTAGTTGTAGTTGCCTGATGGCTTTTCCTCAATATAGCGTTGCAGGTGAAAAAAGGTCTGCTTCACATGAAAATGGGCGGAATGCTTGGGGTCATTAAAGAGCTCGTTAGTAATATCCAGGTGAAACTGCCTGACCTCGCCAAACACCTTCATCATGGCATCCGTTTGCCCTTCAATATAATATTGGGTCAGTTTCTCGAGGGCATTAGTGGTCTTTGCCATGGCCGAAACCACCACTACCAGCGACTTGTCGCCGTGATCACGAATGATAGAGGCTACATTCCTGACTCCCGCAGGATCTTTTACGCTGGCGCCTCCAAATTTGAATACCCGCATAGTATTGTTTTATCTGGAAAAAAATAAACACAAATTTAGCAAATAATAGGCAGCAGGAAAAAAGAAACCCCGGACATTGCTGTTCCGGGGTCAGGGGGGGATATATAGGGGTTGAAATAGCGGCTTACTGCTGGTTGAGTGCTTCCATAAGCTTCTTGCGGGTGAAGAAGATACGGCTTTTTACAGTTCCAATTGAAAGGTTCAGTTGTTCGGCAATCTCCTTGTACTTGAAGCCATCGTTGTACATCTCAAAAGGCTTCCGCTGATCTTCATCAATTCTCTTGATTTCCTTGTGAATCTCCTTGGTGGCGTAAGTGCTGTCGGGCAAGCCTTCGCTGCTTTCTTTTGAGAGGTTCAGGTAATACAGGTCGTCGGTCTTGTCAAGAATGGTGTTGTTGCGCACACTTTGACGGTAGTTGTTGATGAAAGTGTTCTTCATGATCGTAAACGTCCAAGCCTTAAGGTTGGTGTCTTCCGTAAACTTGTCGCGGTTGGTGAGTGCCTTAAGAAAAGTTTCCTGAACGAGGTCTTGGGCGTCTTCGTAATTCGAGGTCAGGGTGTAGGCAAAGTATTTCAGGTTCTTCTGAAGACCCAGGAGTTTATAGTTGAATTCCATCGCTGTCATGACTGTTCGGGTTTTTGGGTTTGTTTAATTTTCTATAATGTAAAGTTAAACAAAAAAATATTACCTCCAAGGATTTTTTTAATTTTTAACATATATGAATGATCATAAATATTCCTCTAGTCCTTTAAATATGTGCTCTGTAGAATAAATATAGGCTTTTTAAGGGGGTCTGCAAAGGATGCTCTGTTTAATTTTTTGTTAAATAATCTTAAGGAAAAGGGGAACAAGAAATATGAACAGGCAAAAGAATACCCATTTGCTTGTCAATAGGGAGTTTCGGGGGGGCTTTCCCTTTTTTGCGGGAAGAGATGAAAATGGCTTCCCCATAGACCGGCTCAACAGGAGGTTAGCCCGGCTTTTTTAATGAAGTCTTATCAGAGATGCTGAAAAAGGAAACTGGGGGCGGAAAGTTTGCAAGTGTTTAAAGACTCAGTAAATGCTGCTTCAGGTCTTCGGTGGTGTGGAGAATATGGATGTTTTTGGGTAGCTTGAAATCGATCTCGTGTATCTGGTAACCCGTGATGAGGATCTTTTTTTGGGCGAGCGACAGAGAGAGGTTCTGGATATATTCGGGGATGTCTTTCATGGGCAAAGCCGAAACGAAATAAGTCAGGAGGTATTCGGCCTTGCGGATATTCACCACCTCGACCACATCCTTAAACGGCACATTCTGGCCCAGGTAAATGACTTTTTGTCCGCTTTTTTTGAGCAGGTATGAGTAAAACAACAATCCCAGCTCGTGCCATTCCTTTTCGGGAAGGAACAAAAGGAAGGTTTTGGCATCGGCTGCAGGGGATTCGTTTTGCCCGTCAATGGCAACGATCATCTTCTGGCGGATCAGATTGGTCAGGAAATGCTCCTGAGCAGGGTTGATGGTCCCGATTTGCCACAACACCCCAATCTTCTCTAGCAGGGGATACAACACTTGGGTTACTGTCTTTTCAAAACCGATCTTTAGGATAGTGCTCGACAAAACCTTTTCAAAGACCTCCTCTTTCAGTTCGATCATGGCTACGATCAGGCTGTTGATCTGGCCCTCAAAATCAGTGGAAGTGCGCGAGATGTCCCTGATCTTTTCGCACATTTCGTCAGGCGACATGCTTACAATGTCCGAAATCTTGAACCCATGCTTGTTGAGCGTGCTGATGTTGAGCAGCCTCAGCAGGTCCTCATCATTGTAATAACGAATGTTTGTAGGCGTTCGCTTGGGTGTTACCACCTCATACCGCTTCTCCCATATCCTGATTGTATGGGCCTTTATGCCTGTGATTTTTTCAAGGTCATTGATGGAGTAACGGATCATGAGGTATTCGGTTGTTTAATCTTTTGTCAAAACAATGGGTCAAAACCTGCTTGCCCTTGTTTAATTTATACGGATGTTCAGGCTTCATCTAATCAACAATAACACTATATAAAAGTTCAAAAGTTCAATTTTGTTTTTTTATGATTTGTTTAAGGGAATGGTGTAAGAGGTCAACCTTTATGTTAAAGGATGCCAAAGATTATGAGCATCTTTTTTCGAATGATATTATTCAGCCTTTTAATTCAAAATATTTTCTGACCTTTGATGACAGTAAAAAAATGCTTATCTTGGTCAACTCCGACAAACAGGAGGCCAAATAACATCTGCAGCGCAAAAATGAAGAAGAAACCCTTGGTTCCACAAGACCTAAAGATTGAAGCCAGCCCGACCTCATTTGGCATTGAGTTTAAGGGATCTGAGGGCTTGTTGCGGTTCCTGGGGAATTCATACCCTGAGAATGCTGTCGACTTCTTCCAGCCCCTGCTGCAATGGGTGCACGATTATGTCCGTATCCCCCGCAAACATACCCTGGTGGAATTCAGGGTAAATTATTTCAATACCAGTTCCTCAAAATACCTCTTTCAGATCATGGAATTCATTTGCGCTTTTCATGCTAAAGGCAATCCTGTTAAGGTGATTTGGGTCTCCAATGAGGAGAATAATGAGATGCTAGACACCTGGCATGAGATCATGGGCGAACTGGAGATGGATTATGAGGTGAAAAGCCAATAATTTAAAGGTTTTTAGCATCATTTTCCGGGTAATTTTAATTATATTTGAAGCAAATGTCGTTCTTTAAAACTTAGCGTCATGGAACAAAACACTTTAGAAATCACAGAGCAGTCAGAAGTGTTTGAGTTTGCCAGCATCCGCGAACTGGTAAACCAAGCACTTAAAAAAGACTTCACCGGGCAAGATACCCCTTCCGGCCTTTCCACCGGATTTAAAATGCTCGATCATGTTACAGGCGGATTTCAGAAAGGACAACTTTATACAGTAGCGGTTAGACCGGGTATGGGTAAAACCGCCTTTTTATTGTCTGTCGCCAATAACCTGGCCATTAAAAACAACCACTCCGTAGCGATCTTTTCTTCCGAGCGCTCAAATCTCAAGATTACCAATCGCCTTATTGAAAGCGAAACGGGCATGTCGCTCGACAAGCTGCGCAAAGGCAGCATGAAGCCCAGCGAACGCGATCATATGCACAGCCTGATTAGCTCTATTGCAAAAGCCAAGATATTTCTCGACGACACCCCATCTCTATCGGCCGAAGAACTGGTGAAAAGATCCAGGCAACTCAAAATCATCCATAACGTCGATCTGGTCATCATCGACTATCTGGAGTTGCTTACCACCAGTATTACCGATACCGACAGCAGGAGTGAACAACTCAACAAGATTGTGTTGACTATCCAGGACATTGCACGCGAATTGAACCTGCCTATCCTGCTGTTCTCCCAGATCGGTTCACCCTTCCATTTCGTACAGGCCCCATCCCTGAAAGAATTGCCCGTGTTCCTGAGTGAACTCTCCGACACGGTGATGTTCCTCCACCGCAGCGACTTGTTTAATACCGCTAATAATGGTCATGGAAAAGATGCAGTGGAAGTGATCGTTGCAAAGAACCCACAGCTTAAGGAAGCCGTCGTGGTGCCCCTGACTTATATTGAAAGCATTGCCAAATTTGCCGATTTTAGCTAACTGGTGTTTTTGTTTGCAGGCCCGGCCTTAGCCATAATGCCGGGCCTTTTCACCTCTTTCCCTAAACATCCACCTCCATGGCACATATTAAAGAAAACAACCTCCGAAAAGAAACCCTGATCGATGTGGCCAAGAAAATGGTCATTGCTGCCCGTACTGCCCCCAAAGCAAGAGGTATGGACAACCTGGCCATGGCCATCCTGACCGATGGCGAATTGCAGCAACTCTGCAAGATTACCAAGGATATTGGAGACCGCGATCATAACGATATTTTTATTCGTGACGCCATCAACGTGCTCAACAGCGCTGATGTTGTGGTATTGATTGGTACACGCATCAAGGTGCTGGGCCTGAAACTTTGCGGCCTGTGCGGATACCCCGACTGCGCCACCAAAGGCAAGCATCCTGAAGTGCCCTGTGTTTTCAATACCTCCGACCTTGGCATTGCGGTTGGCTCAGCCGTGGCTCTGGCAGCCGATCACAGAGTCGATTCCAGGGTGATGTATTCTATTGGCATGGCTGCACGCGAATTTGAAATCCTGGGTGAAGAATACAAGGTTATTTATGGTATTCCCCTCAGCGCCACTTCAAAAAACCCATTCTTTGACCGAAAATAAATTACATTCTTTTAACTTTGCAGTTGAAGCCTGCAACATGGCTTATTAAGAATTCGGGTTGACAAACCAAAGATTAGTGGACTAGCTGAACTTTTTATTATGAACTCAACATAAACGCCTTCGTCGTCTCACGAATTTCTCCCTTCAATATTTTCTTGAAGGAATTTTGGGACCCCTTTTCATGCAACTGTTGACAAGTACGAGGAAATTTTTTTAACAAAAAAAATAGGAGAACATGAAAAGAACTTCCAACCTGGTAACTTTCGGGGGAAACCCCGTTACTCTGATGGGCAAAATGGTAAAAATAGGGCATAATGCCAAAAACTTCTATGCTGTCGGGGCTGATTTGAAGCCCGTCAGTCTGAGTGAATATATGGGAAAAGTGCGCATCATCTCTTCCGTGCCCAGTGTCGATACAGGCGTCTGTGCCGCTCAAACTCGCAGGTTTAACCAGGAGGCAGCCAAGTTGGGCGATGTGCAAATCATCACCATCTCGTGCGACCTGCCTTTTGCCCTCAACCGTTTCTGCGCTGCTGAAGGCATCGACAAGGTAGTAACCGTTTCTGATCACAAGGAAACCGACTTCGGTATCAAGTATGGCTTACTTATTGAGGAACTCCGTCTGCTGGCACGCAGTGTAATTGTAATCGACCGCGATGATACCGTTCGGTATTTTGAAGTCGTTAAGGAAATTGGAAACGAACCCGATTACGAAAAGGCTCTTGCAGTGGTCAGAGATCTGATTTAGTGATTTCTTCCCATGTAAAATAAAAAAGAGGCCGTCTCAAAAGTCGAGACGGCCTCTTTTTTATTTACAAAAAACTGACAAAAATATTGTATAATATCTTGTTTATATGCCTGCTAATGTGTAACTTAGGGCATGAAACACAAGA
>JAAYLH010000109.1 GCA_012521995.1 Bacteroidales bacterium
ATGGGGTCGTAGTTGATGGAGATGTCGCTGTCGTAAACCACCGCATAAACGGTTTCGCCCACCAGCATAGCCAGTCCGGTGGCGCGAAGGGGGGTTACATTGGGAATTTCGTCAAGCAAGACCTCAGGGTCGTCTCCTGATGCACCCAGGCCGGGTCCGGGAGTCAGGTAGTTCTGTAACCCATTATTGGTGGGGCCGGCATTGATCCAGGTGTTCAGAATGGTCTTAGGGGCAAACCAGCCTTCATCACCAACCTGACCGGTAAAAAGCTCAATGGTTTCGCCAATGTTCTCCTGGAAAAACTTCAGCGGCTGACGCTGGCCAACGTCTGCAATGTTGTCGTTGACATCCGCCGAAGAAAAATTATTGGGCTCGTTGCCATTGTCAATGCTGTCTTCATCGATCAACAGGAAAACGATTTCCGAATTGTCAAAAGGCTCGCCGTTGATGTTTTCGTCGTCGGGGTTGGCGCTCTCATCCGTACAGGCTGAAAGTCCTGCCACCAGGGCGCTCATGAAAAATAAACGGAACCAGAATCTTGTATTTAAGAAGATTGATTTCATGTGTTTTAAGTTGAATATTTATAATAATAATAAACGCTGAAGAGGGCTAATTGTTTGCAATAGCCTTTTTCTTTCAGGGATTATAAAAAACCAGATGTCTGATGGAGTGATGCGTGATGATTAAAATGGAGAAAAATCCCTGAACAGTGAATTCCTCAAAATCAGGGGATCAGTTGAAACTGATTATTCTGGTCGTTATTGTAGTTTTCCAGAAGACCTGCGTTTTTTATCAATGCTTTTTGTCCCCCCTTTATTCATACATTTTTTCGGGATCGATTGTACAGATTTCCAGGATCAACTCAGCAACCTCTGAAGCCAACTCCAAAAAATGCTGCTCACCCTTTCCTTGGGTGACAGGCCCGGGGTTTTCCACTCCAGTATCCTCAGTCACCAGGGGTCATTTCCGCTCGATCCAGACCCAGCCTTTGCGGAAAGCCCTGATTTTCAGGGCTCCCCATATGCTGGCCGCAGAGAATGGGTTAGGCTTACTTTTGCTTATTAAGGATCACCAGGGCGGCAATCACCCCAGGCACCCATCCCGCCAGGGTCAGCAGGAACACAATCAGGACGGAGCCACAACCCTTGTCAACCACTGCAAGAGGTGGAAAAAATATGGCCAGCAGGACTCTCAGCAAGGACATGTGATTAACTTTTCCGGTTCAGCATGAGATGCTTGTGTTTATTTATCAGAAGCGGGCTGATTTTTTTAAAAAAGGAATCAGCTTTCAACTGTCTTTCCCAAAGCAAAATAAAAAAAAACCTGACAGAAGGAGGAAAAATCTGGTTCCCGAAAAGGGGTTTTTGAGACAGAAAAGCATTGGTGACTTATTTTGATCAGATGAAGATTGTCAGCTGAAGCGATCATCAGATCTGACTTCGTTGGGGTTGCCTGTTATTCTGTTGATCCATCCGCTTTTTTCAATCTTGTGAATGTCGAATTGGGCAACATAGGGTTTGATGTCCAGCAGGGGGGTGCCATCGAGCATGTCCACATTTTCCACCTCCAGGATGTTGTCGTGGATGCTGATGAGTTTTACCACTGAAAGCCCAATGGCATTGGGCCTCCTGGGCGCCCGGGTGGCAAATATTCCGTGGGGCTGGTTGTCAAGGAAGGGGATTACCTGCAGATCAAAACCTTCTGACCGGTGAAATTGATAGATCAGGTGGATATGGGAAAAATGCTCAAGATCGAGCAAGCCCTTAATAAACCTTTTCTTCAGTACAATGATTCCTTTAATTCCTTTCGACCCGCTGGACTGGACGGGCATCCCTTCCTTGCTTTTGAAAGGGGTTTGGATGGTTCCGATGGAGTTGAATGTAATGGCCATTTTTTTATCCAGTTGAATCGGATTTATTTCTGAACTCAAATATAGGAGAAAATAAGCGATTTTATATGGTTAATGTGTTTTCAATAAACCTTTTACATAGAATGAAAACATAAATTTATTTGCCATTTCCCTGCCAGAGTCCCGCCATGGTCCTGTACAGGAAGTCGTGGTAAGAACCTCATTAGAGCATGGTACGAGCATGGTGTAATCATTAGGTAAAAAAATAAGATTTAAGATCAAATTTATAAGACAAAAAACCGGTTGTTTACAGGGTCTGATCACTTTTTTTTAGAGGTGGAGGGATGGTATTTTTTTATACTTTACATTTGCCAGAGAAAAACTATCCACCATGACGGAAAGACAAAAGAAAGCAGAAGCTGCCTTCCTGAAAGGCTACAACTGTGCGCAGTCGGTATTGCTGGCCTTTAACGAGGATATTGGGATTGAGGATGAGACCCTGCTGCGCATCTCCTCGGGCTTTGGCTCGGGGATGGGCCGCATGCAGGAAACCTGCGGGGCGCTCACGGGCGGCATGATGGTGATCAGCTATCTCCATGGCAAACATAAACCCGTGGACCCTGCCTCGAAGGAACGTTCCATTGAGATGATCAGCGCTTTTGTTAAGGCTTTCAGGAAAAAACACAAGCAGGCCAACTGTTTCGACCTGCTGGGACTTGACCTGGACACTGAAGAGGGCCGGGAAAGGCAAAAGAAAGAGCCTTCCTTTAAAAAGAAATGCACTTCCTATGTGACCGATGCGGTAAACATCCTTGAACGTGAGATCTTGCAACTGTAAGGAAAAAAAGATAAAGGGCCTTTCCGGGGGCCCTTTTTTTTGAAACCGAATGCCGGTCTTTTCGCCCAGGCATTACTATCCTGAAAATTATCACGCTGCCAGAATAGGCCCGAAGGAAATAGCCCTCATTGGGGATGGCCAGCAGGGTAATTTCTGTCCCTTCATCCTTGTTTGGTGGCGTACGCAATTAAAGTGGCCTGAAGATTTTTATTGGGTCTTCAGGCCACGTTGAAGATATCGTAACAGGGATAAGCCTTACTGGCGGATGGCCCTTTCGCGGGTCCAAATGGAGTTGCGACCCAGCATGCGCATGCCCATGACATAGCCGCGGAGCACCAGTTTGTTGTTGCCGTCGAGCTTCATAAAGGCGGTATAGGTCTTCCCGTTGTCGGGGTCATAAATGGTGCCGCCCGACCATTCTTTCTTTCCACTATCGTAGGAGAACCCTTTAAGGATTTGCAGGCCGATAAGACGCTGCGTCTTCAGGTTGTCCTTGGGGTTTTCTTTATCGAGTTTTGGCCTTCCGTTCTCGTCCAGGGGTTCATTGAGCCAAACGATCTTACCCAAAAACTGGCCGTTGGAAGCTTTTGTGATTTCGATCTGCGAGGTTCCTTCTTCAGTAAGCCAGATGCCCAAAATGGCATCGGCCTGGGCAAAGATGGGCAGGCTGATAAACAGGGCCACGACCATCAGCAAGAGTTGTTTTTTCATAAACGTGTTTTTTTGGTGAATAGGTTTTGTATTGCCGGAAAAGACCTTTTGAATCAGAAGTCTTTTTGCGCATTTCAAAATTAAAAAAATAAATGTTTAAAACAAGCGTAGTGAAGCGAGTCTCAAATATCGGCCATTTTGTTGAAAAGTGCCTCAAGATCAGATTCTAAGGCCTGGTCGTGCTTCACGAGATATTGGATAAGGGCTTCTCCACCCGAGTAAAAAGCGAGGCGGCTGAAGGTTCCAGAGCGCCCCACCAGGTTTTTTTCAAGGCCGAGTAGTGACCTGAGTTTGTTTTCGATAAAGAGGGCAAAGCCTTCTTTCCATTGCTGCCAGATCATGTACTGGTAGTCGAAGGGGCTGAGCATCTGCTGCAGGGCCTTGCGATTCAGCCAGATGGCCTCCTCATCGCCGATGTCAAGGGCACGCACCAGCCTGCGGTAGGTCTCTTCCACGCTTTCATTGCTGTAAGGAAATGGATGGTTCATTTCCCACATGTAGTCCTGCTTCAGAACCGCGTGCTGAGCGAGGGGCAATTGTTCACGCAGGGCAGGTTCCACCGTTTCCCATTGTTGACAGTGAATGAACTCGTGAAAGATGGTGACATAACCCAAGGGGGAATCAAAGACATCCCCGGTGACGATGCAAGCGGCCTTTCCCCCGTAAAAGTCGAGCGGGAAGGCCGCCCGAACCCCTTCAGGCACTTGCATGTTTGCGGGTGCGTGTGCCACCAGGCGGTATTGGGTTTTAGTAGAATCAAGGTCAAAGACAAAGAATTGCCCGTCCTGGGCTATGGCAATAGGGTAAAGGTTGCTGACAAAGGGATGCACCCCCTTGAGCCGGTCACGGTATTCAAAGACCCGCACCAGGGGCTCTTTATACTGCCGGGACATAGCCTCGGGAGTGACCAGGGGTGCCCCCGCCAGTTGTCCCATCAGCAGCATGGAAAGAAAAAACAGTTTCAGTGGTTTCAAGGCTTGTTTTTTTCAAATGTACGCCAAAGAAGAGGAAAAGTCAAATTCAAATCCCTGTTTGTGAAGCTTCCCGAAACGGGATTGCCTCGAAGGATTCTTTGGCTTTTTCGTCGGGTAAACAGGGGAAGAACTTGGATTTTTTGCCTGTAAAAAAGCAGAAGCCCTGCCAGGGGTGGGCTCCTGACAAGGCTTGTTGCTATTTCGGGGCAAATCGTCCGTTAACTTTTGCCTGTGATTCGTTCATTCTCCCTGAACACGCGCATAAAGTTGCCGGACCAGATCTTCTCGATGTCTTTTTTGCTGTAGCCGCGCCTTACAAGTTCGAGGGTGATATTACCCATTTGGGTCACATCATAACAGTCTTCAAGGGCACCACCGCCGTCGAAATCGGTGCCAATACCCACATAGTCAATGCCAATGAGGTTAACGATATGGTCAATGTGGTCGATCAGGTCGGATACCGTTGCCATGGGAGCGGGGTACTTGCGATTGATCTCATCCCACATATTGCGCAATTGGTCCATTTCATCATCCGAAAGGAGTTCGCGATCGGGAAAAGCGGCTCGCATGGCAGCAAAGGCCGAGTCGCGCTGGGCATTGGCGGGCAGGTCCTTCACATAACTGCTCAGCACGCACATTTGTATGACGCCGCCGTTTTCGGCCAGGGCCAGCAGCATTTCATCGTTGAGGTTTCGGGGGTTATCGCAGATGGCCCTTGCGTTGGAGTGGGAGGCAATGACAGGTGCCCGGCTTAGCTCAAGTACATCATAAAATGCCTTATCGGAAATATGGCTCACGTCTACCATCATCCCCAGGCGGTTCATTTCCCTGACCACTTCCTTCCCGAATTCGGAGAGTCCGTTGTGGAGGGGGCCCCCTTCATCGGTGGAGGAGTCGCAAATCTGGTTGTTCCTGGTATGGGAGAGGGTGATGTAGCGGGCGCCCATATCGTAATAGGCTTCGACCATGGACAGGTCCTCTCCGATGGGATACCCGTTTTCAAGGCCGATATAAATGGCTCGCTTGCCTTCTTCCTGCAGGCGGTAAGCGTCCTCGGGAGTCAATGCCAGTTCGGCTTGCTCGGGATGTTTCTCAAGGGTTTGGTGAACCACGTCGAAGATGGCATTGGCTTGTTCTTTGACCCGTTTATAGGCATCGGGGCCCAGGGGACCCTGGCCAAGGAATACGGCAAAGAAAGCTGCATCCTGCCCGCCTTCCACCATGCGGGGAAAGTCGATCTTTCCACCGCGTGCGTAAGGATCATTGCGCTTGCTGATGTCAAAACCGCTGCGCATCATCCGCAAGGGGGTGTCGGTATGGCTGTCAAGGGTTAGCACCTCCTGATGGATGGCCTGGGCTTTTTGCGCAAGCTTTTCTTCGGAAGGGGTGCAGGAAAACATCAGGATCGATAAGGTGATCATGGAGATCAGAGACAGGAAAGGGGATCGTTGCATGGGCAAATAATTTTAAGCGGTAAATGTAGAAAATTTTATTTTCTCACCCAACGGCTCTTTACAATAAATGGCTGAATGCTCATTTTCTTTTCAGAAATGCGATAAGCCCAAAAATGGCCAATCCAATGACGAGCAGAATGCAAATGATCAGCAACACCCACTTGGCCATTCCCATCAGGGAGGTGTACCCTGCCAGGGCATTGCTTTGTTCGGGGAAAGCCCTCAGCATGGAAAGGATGCCTGCATTCTCCAACAGGTCAAACAGCATGGCCGCCAAGGGGAGTAGGTTTAGTTTTTGCAGTGAGGACCCTCCAAGCCCATTCATTTTCAGCAGCCAGCTATTGATGAGGGCCAGCAGCCCGCCATAAACAAAGGGAAACAGGATGTCGCCGGCCAAAAGGGTGGTAATATATCCTTGCCTGCCCGCTTCGCCGTATTTAAAAAGCAGGAAGTGGGCCTGGTCGGGACTGAAGCCAAAGAGGGTATCGAGTATGGGGTGCTCCGTGCCGGGGCCGAAATGGGTTATGAGATAGGGAAACAGGAACTGCTGGAAGGCCACCAGCAAGGCTATCAGGATCAGAATGTTTAGTCCGATGGCCTGCCTGATAAGCCAGTTAGAAAAGCGTGTGATCATTGTTTATCGTCTTAGAGATGCTTTGCTGAATATGTGATCGGGGATGTCCTGGTTAAATTGGATGCTGGTGACATTAAACTCGGTGCCGTCACCTTGCTTAAGCATATCCTTGAACACCATTTTGGTGGGATACCAGCGCCCCTCTATTTGCTTCACTTCCGAAAGGGTGGTGCGCTTCAACAGTTGCCCGCTCTTGGCAAAAAGCTCTTCCAGCAGGGGCACATAACGCTCACTGTCGATCCATATTCTGCGTGAGTCATAGGCAAGATCTGATGCCTTTGCTTTCAACTGCAATACATAGGTGGGGCGACCGTTAATAATCTCCGTACCGTTTAGTGTTGCTGTATAAACATCCGTCAGCTTATGGTCCTCCATCATATCCTCATAAGAGAGGTCAGAGCCCATCACCGACTGGCGGAGCATATGCCCCGAGATCTGAATGATGCGGTCAGTGGCAGGGGAGTAGATCCAAAGCTGGTTTTCAAGTTTCAGCATCTTGGTACCCGCCTCACGGGGAGGGGAGAGGTATTCGGAAAAGGCTTGCCTGTCGCCCACAGCAAAGGTGCGCACCGTCATTGTACGGCTACCTCGTCGCCCGTGAATGGTCATGCTCGATTCAACGATGCTGTTCTCCGAATACATATTGCGGTCAACGCGGTCAAGGATCTCATTGGCCGTGGGCTGTGCCATACCTGTTAAGGCAAACAGGCTCAAACCCAAAAGCAAAACAGCGGTTTTAAATTTTTTCATTTTTCCCTTTTCATTTTTCATTTTTCAAATCAGGCCTCCAGTTCTTTAAACAGTTTGGCTGTCTGCCGCTTGTAAATGCCAATGCCTGAAAGTGCTGTGCCAATTACCGTTGACAGTACCCCCGGAATGAAGCCCAGGTAGAATGCGGGAGGCGTGATGCGGCAGCGGATGGCGTTGGGCATCATCATGGAGGCTCCGTCCATCATTCCCTCAATATTTATGCCATGGGTTTCCATGTACCAGGCCAGCAGCAAGCCCAGGGCTGTGCCTATCACTGAACCGACAATGCCAATGATGATTGACTCATAGATCATGCTGCGGTAAATGTGACCCTTTTCTTCTCCCATGGCCAGGCGGATGCCCACCTCACCATATCGCCTGAGGCCACCCAGCAAACCTGCGTTCCATAAGACGAGCCCCATGGCGATGATAAAGATAAGCGAAATGTATTTGGCCCAAATGTCGGCCATTTGCACGTAGGTGGCCATGCTGCCCTGCTGGCTCAGGGTTTTCATCACAGGGGCATACTCATCAGGATCATCTTTATAGCCTGCGTTGAAGGCTTTAATGGTATCATAGGCGCGTTCATCATCATAGAAGCCGTCACCGAAAAACCCAATGATTTCTCCCGCAGCATCCTGCATGTCGAGGGCCAGGCGCACGTCCTCAATATCGGCGATAAGGGTGCCCCTGTCGAGTGTTTCTACACCGAAGGAGAGGGTCCCTGCTACGGTGAAGTTGTGCATGATCATACTGCCATTCATGCTCGAGCCGATGAAAGTGATTTCCTCGCCAGGCTCAACAAGCATCTTCTGTGAAAAGGCCTCGCTGATCAGGACCTCGCCGGCTTCCTTTGGCAGGGATCCCCTCACCAGTACCCGTTCAAATTCCAGGCGTTTTACTTCCCGGGTGTTTTCTGAAAGAAGATCCAGGCCCATACCCACAGCAGGACCCTGGGCGCGGGTTTGGCCCGACTCATCAGGGATGTCTAGCAGCCCTCCGAATTGGATGCGCTCGGCCCATTCCATGCCTGGAAATAGCAGGGAAAGTTCCTCCCTCAGGGCAGAGACCTCCAGCAGGGCGAGGTCGTTGGGCAGCTGGTTCATTTCTTCAGCATAAGCGCGGGTCATTACCTTTACGTGGCCATGGGTAAACCTGGCGTTGAGTTCAATGGTCTCGCCCATAAAGCCCGTGATGTAAGCTTGCATCCACACCGTAAGGAATACCCCAATGGTCACCACGATAATGGGCAGGCGGCTGCGGCTTTTGTCGCGTATGAGTCCCTTGATCAGAAATTTTATCATTGCAGTTTCCCCCTTAAAGCTTCAGTAGGATTCATTTTGGCAATCTTTCGCGAAGGCAGGTAACTGACAACGGCCGTGGTAATCAGCACCAGCAGCACCGTTGAAATCACCAATCCGATTGTATAAACAGGGTAAAGGGTCTGCGCCATGGCCATGCCAAAATCGCTGGCATCCATGGGCAGGGTCCAGCCAACCTTGGCTTGCCAGTACAGGATTGGCAAACCATAAATGGAGGCAGCAATGGCGGCCAGAACGGCATGCATGGTGCCTTCCACAGTAAACAGCCCCACCACCTCCCTGCGGGTATAACCCAGGGCTACATAGGTGCCGATTTCCTTCTGTCTCCTGAAAATAGAAAGTATCTGGGTATCGAAGATGGCCAGCATGGCCAGCAAAAGCAAAATGCCATACAATATGGTCTGCGCCGTGCTTTTGGTTTTGATTAGTTCATCCACCTGCCTGGTAAGCACCTCTTTGGGCTTCAGGGTCCAGCCGGTTAATTCAGCCCTGGGCGCTTCGGGGTCGCGGTAGCTGAGTATGGTGGCGTGGCCTTCCAGCAGGGTCAGCTCTTCAAGCCGTTCGAGGGGGATGTAGACCTGCCCCGCTTCAACCCCAGGCACATTGGAAGAAAAGATGTCGACGATGAGGATCTCAGCCGCATCAAAGGTGCCGTTGGCATCGCGCCAGCGTATTGTAACAAGGTCGCCTGTTTCCAGCTTGTTGCTGCTGGCCATCAACAGCCCAATAAAGGCAGGGATGGCATCCACCACGGTATCCAGCTTTTCCGTGGGGAGCTTCCATATGCTCTGCCCGCTGCGGATGCCCCTGATGGTGACGCCTTGCATGCGTCCATTGGGGAATATGTGCCCGGGGATGAGTAAGGTGGGCTCCATATCGCCAGCCTCAATTTCAGGCATCACCTCTGCGGGAATGAGCGCATGGCTGATGTCGAGTGTCAGCGGATCGAAGGGGTCATAGGTTTCCTGCCAGTATTGCCCTCCTGCGATCTCGTATTGGGTCATGTCGGTTTTTGCCTGGTGATCCCAGCCTACCATAATGCCTTTAATCCAGATGATCACCACAAAGGAAAAGGAAAGCACCAAAACGTTCAGCCAGGTTCGCAGCCCGGCCCCGATCAGGTTTCGGTATGCCAGTTTTATTGCGAGTAACATGGGTACGGTCTTTTAATGGTTGCGTATGATTTCTTCATTGTCTACCTTGCCATCCAGCAAAAATATCTTGCGGTGGAGGTAATTGATTACCTTCTCGTCATGCGTAGCGAAAAGGAAAGTAGTGTTCAATTCCTGATTCAGGTTTTCCATCATTTTCAGGATGTTGTGCGAGTTGGCCGCGTCCAGGTTTGCGGTGGGCTCATCGGCAAGCACCAGCGAGGGCCTTTTTACCATAGCCCTGGCAATGGCTACACGCTGGCATTCACCACCCGAAAGCTGCGGGGGTTTGGATTGCACCTTATCGGTCAGGCCCACCCATTCCAGGGCATCCATGATCATCTTTTTTCGTTCTGTCACGTTTAGCTTCAGTAAAAGCAAGGGGAACTCCACGTTCTCGTACACAGTATGCACCTGCAACAGGTTATAGCTCTGGAAAATGAAGCCAAGGCTTTCTTTGCGCAACTGAGCCGCTTCTTTCTGGTTAAGCTTCCCTATGGCCCTGCCCAATACGGTTACCGAGCCTTCCGTAGGCACATCCAGCGAACCTATGATATTGAGCAGGGTGGTCTTTCCCGATCCGCTTGGCCCGATCAGCCCCGCAAACTCCCCCTTCCCGAAGTTCAGGTCTACACCCCTGAGGGCCGTAAATTCGCCCTTCCCCATCGGGAAGCGCTTTACAAGGTTTTTTATCTCAATGATTTCCATGGCGGTTGTTTTTGGTCAAAAAGCATAAAGGTCTATTGAAAAACCCCGGTTTTTAGTGATTATACACAATCATGAGTTGAAACCCCTTGCCTGCAAACATTTGTGCACCTTCCGACTGCTGTGGCAACTGGAAGGAATCGGGGTTCCAGAACCCCATCAGGTAAAAGGTGAAACGGTTCATTTGCCGCTGCCAGTTTGCAAAGGAGTAGAAGTTTTTATGAGTCCAGTCGTAATACAGGATGGTGCTGATATTGTCGAAAATGCTGAAGGGGTAGGAAAAGGAAGTGGCCGAGAAATGGGTGTTGTTTTTAAAGGCAAAGGGTTCGTTGTCATATGAAAACAGAAGCTGCTCCACGATCATGTGCAATCCGTTTCCCAGGTTGAAGGTATAATCCGCGCCCAGGTTCAGGATTTCCTGATTGGTGAATTCTTGTACGTCCAATCGCTTGTTAATCCAGGTGCCTTCCAGCCAAAGTCCCACTTCCACATCCAGCTTGACGTCAAATCCATAGCGGTTTTCAGGAATGTTATCAATGGAGGGGACGCTCCAGTAGGGGATAGAAAGATCAGCCTTTCGATGGTGAAACGTCAGGGCGGCTTCCCCCCGGGGCACTGGCATCTGAAATCGTCCCCCGAATTCAGGGGTTTTCTTTGTCGTGGTGCCAAGCTCCCAAGTCTTAGGCCCTTCATTGCCATACAGCCCCCACAGCCAAATGTTGGCGTTATTCAAAAAGAAGTATCTGCCCAGCAATCCCCACACCCCGTCGGTCAGTTGAAGAGGGTCGCGCGGGTCCACCTGGTCAAACCACATCAGCGGCCTGAGCATCGTGGCTGAACCGAAATTGATCTTTTGCAAGCCCAGCCTCAGCTCAAACTGATCGGTGGCAAAACGTCCCCAGGCACGGTAGGGTTTGATCTTGCCGTCTGTGCTCAAACTATCGAACGGATGAAGGCCACCCTGCCCGCTGATGTTTGCGGAAAATTCTAAATCAAATTGTTTCCCGCCTTCTGGCAGCAACTTGAAATCAAATTGGGGAATATAGCGGGCCCCCATCCACAGCGGCAAATCATTACCCGGGTTCACATTGGCCCAGGCCGATGCCTGCCCCTGGAATCCAAAAGCCTGCTGGCCGCTGCCTTTATCAACCAGCAGCAAGACCAACCCCAATAATAAATAGGTCTTTTTAAACAACATTTTATCCGTTTCTTTTCTCATCACTCAACCCTTACTGCTCATCGCTCCTTCCTCCCTGGGTATAATTCCAAAAGTGAATAATTTGGCCAGCTCCATCACCAGCTCCTGCGGAGTAGCGTACATATGAAGCATGGCAGGGTCAGAAAGCAGTTCGCTGATCTTGGTGGAGACAATAAAAAAGGCCTCAGGCTTAAAATCTTTGCGAAACCAGCCCTTACGCTGTCCGATCTTAAAGTCTTTTATGATCTCTTTCCAAACCAATCGGGTCTTCTCCTCTACATAAGCAGGGAGTCCCTTCTCTGGCCGGTTGTAAAAATCCTGCAAAAACTCACTGCTGATGTCGTTGGTCCCCTCCATCTTCATCTGCAGGATTTTTTGCATCTTTTCCTCAGGCGTTGTTTCTTTATCCGACATGATTTGCTTGAACTGGGCGATGCCCTCATCAACCACCTGATCATAAACGGCTTTGGCCAATTCGGTCTTGTTGTCGAAATATCTGTAAAAGGTCATTTTGCTCACCAAAGCCTTGTGGCAGATCTCTTCCACGGAAACTCGCTTCAACCCGTGTTTCCAGAAAAGCTCCTTCGCACTGCCTAAAATGGCCTGGTATTTCCTGCTGGTCTTCTTCATTTAGAATGATACAATTTTTTTATAAAGTTACGAAAATATTTTTATGCACAATACATCGTAATAAAAAAAGTATCTTTAATTTTTAATGAGAACATCTCAGAGGTTTGTTTGTTATTTTTTTACGAATGTGTAAAAAACTATTATCGGTTTTATTGTTCCTTCTTATCGTCCTGCACGTCGGGGCCCGGGAAAATGATCCACCACCGCCAGAAGAACTGAGCCTGGAGGAGGTTGTGGTGTCGGCATTTAACTCTTCACGCAGGCTGCTTTCCATGCCGGGTTCAATGACCCTGATTCCTTCGGGGCAGATCGAGGCTGAAAATCCTCTGACGGTATTGCCCCTGCTGCAACAGTCCAGCGGGGTCTATGCCCATTCGGGCACCCTGAGCACCAGCCGCATCACCATCCGTGGCATAGGGGCGAGGGAGCCCTATGCCACCGGGAAGATCAGGGCGTATTTCAACAACATACCCCTCACGAACGGGTCGGGCGTTTCCATTATTGAACACATTGACCCCACAATAATTGAGCGGATGGAGGTCATCAAGGGCCCCGCCACCAGCGTCTATGGGGCCGGACTGGGGGGCACCATCAACATCCTTGCCCGCCAGCCTGCCCTGCGCCCGGGTGGGGTCACAAATGCTACTCAGTTGGGTTCCTTTGGGCTTTTCCGCAATAGTATTTTGCTCGATGGATCACGGAAGGCTCTTTCGGGCAGCTTGGTGTACAGCAATACTTCGATGGATGGCTACCGCCAGAACAGCGAATACCGCCGCAATGCCCTGACAGGCATCGGGCAGTTCAGCTTCAGCCAAAAAACCCGTGGTACTGCCCTGGTCTATTTCTCCGACATGAAGGGATACATCCCCAGTTCCATCGACAGCCTTACTTTTATGCAGAACCCCCGGGCTGCTGCTGCAAACTGGCTGAACGTAAGAGGATTCGAGGATACGCGAAAACTGCTTGCCGGACTCTCTGTCCAGCACCAGCTCAATACTGCATGGCAACTTGATTTCAGCTTGTTTGCCACCCTGCACAATGAGATGGAACGCCGCCCCTGGGATTTTCTTTTCGAGGACCGCGAGAGTGCAGGCACCCGTATCCGGGCTTCCTGGTTCCGGCAATCGGGACTGTTTCAGTGGCAAATTACGGGTGGTGGGGAGTTGTTCTTTGAAGATTTTCGCTACAAAACCAATGAGCACGACACGGAAGCGGGCCAGCAGGGCGGCCTCATCAGCCGCAACCGTGAGGAGATCCGCTTCTTCAATGTCTTTTTACAAACTGACCTCGACTATGATAGATTGACCCTTTCCGGTGGAATAAACCTCAACTCCAACCGGGTGAACTATCGAGACCTGCTTCAGGCAGGGGGGATAGATCATTCAGCCATTTATAATTACGGGCTCATCCTGAGTCCCCGCCTGAGCGCCAATTACCGATACAACAACCTCCACGCAGTTTTTGCCACCCTCAGCCACGGCTTCTCACCCCCCTCCATTGCCGAAACCCTCAGCCCGGATGGATTTGTAAACCTGGATATCCTGCCTGAGAAAAGCTGGAATGTGGAAACCGGGTTCAGAGGAAGTCTCCTTCGTAACAGCTTGTTTTACGACCTGGGCCTTTACCGGATGCTGGTCAGGGACCTGCTGGTGGCAGCGCGCGTGGGACCTGATGCCTGGGTGGGAAAAAATGCCGGCAGCTCGGTGCACCAGGGCATAGAAGCCGAGATCAGCGGAAAGCTATTCAAGGCCTGGGTGCCTGCACAGCATTGGTATGCCCTGGATGAAGCCGGCTGGCGACTGGCATACAGCCTCAACCATTTCCGGTTTAAAGAGTTTGCCGATCAGGGAGTGGATTTTTCGGGTAAGCAGATTCCCGGGGTGCCCGGCCAGTTTCTTTTCACCGGCATTTCTATAAATCTTGCTGGGGGAATTTACGGAAGGACTGATTTAATCCTGTCGGGTCGCATGCCGATGAATGATCTCAACACCCGTTATTCCGACGCGTATCACGTTTTAGACTTAACGCTGGGTTACCGTAAGGCTTTTGGAAAATGGGAACTTGACTTCTACGGATCGATCAACAACTTTACCCGCCAGCATTATGCTTCCATGATCCTTGTCAATGCACCTTCCTTTGGCAATGCCATGCCGCGCTATTATTATCCCGGCCTGCCCGTCAACTACGCACTGGGGCTGCGGTTAGCTTACCTCAGAAACTAAAAAACTATTTCTCTTTTTCCCTTTCTTCCTGCTCCTTACGTAGTCTTTTTCTCCAGAGGTAATAAAAAAACACGACCAAAACGGGAATGACGATAAAAAGGACAATATTGCCGGGTGTCTCAAAGAAACGCACCGGCTCATTTTTTGTGGGGAAATGCGTGGGCGTCTGGCTAAAAGCCGCTATGGACTGAAGAAACAGAAAAAGGATTAACAGGATTCTCATGGGGTTTTTCTATCAGGGTTTCATTAAATTAACATACTGGGAAAAGGAAGGTTCACCATCAGGGGAAAAGCCCTGCTCAGAGGAGCTCTTCCATCAGGCGCATCAGTTGTTCCTTGTTTTCCTTTTTAATGGGGAGAAGAGGTCGCCTGGAAGTGCCCCCATAAAGGCCCAGGTGATCCATGGCTTCCTTCAGGGCCGGAACCCCCCATTGACGGGTGACAGCCAGGTTCAGGGCCACGACCTTTTTCTGCAGGGCTTCAGCCTCCTCCAACTTTCCCTCCCTGAACAATTGATAGATCTCAATGCATTGTGCCGGGGCAATATTGGCCAGGGCGGCAATGCCTCCCACGGCGCCCAGCTTCAGGGCAGGCAAAAGGAAGCCCGCCGAACCGGCCAAAACCTGGAAGCCCGGCTTGGCATCACGGATGATTTGCTCCATTTTCTCCAGCTTGCCTCCCGAGTCCTTCAGACCAATGATGTTGGGATGGGCTGCAATGGCCAGGATGGTCTCCGCATTCATATCCAGCCCGCTGTTGGCGGGCATATTGTAAATGATCACTGGGATGGTGGAAGCCTCGGCCACGGCAGCATAATGGCTCACCAGCGCCTCCTGGTCGAGCTGGCCTTTGTAATAGGAGGGATTGAGCACCAGCACGGCATCAGCCCCTGCTTTCCCGGCCTCGCGGGTCAGCTGGATGGTATCGCGGGTCGACTCGCAACCTGTCCCCGCCAGCATCAGCTTCCCGGGCTCTATGGCTTCTCGCGCCGCATAAAAAGCCTCCAGCTTTTCCTTGTGGTCAAGCATCACCAGCTCCCCATTGGAGCCCAGCACCAGGAATCCGGATAATTCATAGCGGCTGAGGTTATGAATGTTTGACCTGAGCTTGTCGGGACGCAATCGCTCCTCCTTATCGAAAGGCGTGGTAAGGGGAGGGAAGATGCCATGAAGATCGATCATTGCTGTATTGTGTTTTTCTTGCGAATATAAGGCAAAAGGAATTCGCTTCCTTTTGGGTGACGAATCTTTTTTCTTTTACGCTCAGCTCAGTAACCCGCTTCCCTGTTTACCATGTTTAACAGGGGTTCTCCGCGAAGGGTGCGGTAATAATTTTCCAGGATTTGGGGAGCTACTGAATCCGGGTCCGTCAGGCTCGCATTATGGGGGGTCATTTGAATTTTGTGATGACTCCAGAAAGGATGCTGAGGCGAGAGGGGCTCTTCCTGGAAAACATCCAGGCTGGCGCCATCCAGGTGGCCTGAATCGATCACTTCTATGAGTTCTTCATCCACTACATGCCCGCCCCGCCCCACATTGATAACCCAAGCTCCTGCGGGCAGCATGGTCAGGTGTCCCCGGTTCAGGATGCCTTTGGTTTCCGGGGTCAAAGGCAGCAAGCAAACGAGGATATCAGTCCGGTTCAGGAAGTCCTTCATTTGCTCTTGCCCAAAGAATTTCCGGTAGCCTGAAGGCTGTCCTTCAGTCCTGCTCCAGCCCAAAACATTAAATCCGACCTTCAATAAAGCAGTGGCCACGTGATGGCCGATGACCCCCGTGCCCATGATGCCTACCCTTAGCTGTCCCATTCGCAGGTAACGCTTTTTCTTCCAGACCTTTTGCTGTTGCTGCTCTTGAAAAAGGCGCAGGTTCTTCATCCGACTCAGAATCAAGGCCAAAACAAACTCATACATATCCTGCGAAAGCATGGGGTCAATGATTCGCACGATCCGGATGTGTTGCGGGATGTCGGGGTCTTTCATAAGGTGATCCACACCCGCCCCCATCGATGAGATCGTCTTCAGATTCGGGAATTCCTTGCAGATGCCCGGACGATGATTCCAGGCCAGGGCAAATTCAACCTTACCCGGATCTTTAACTTCCTGCTGAGTGAGGATTTCAACCTCCGGGCCGGCCTTTTTTAGGGCAGCTATCCAGGGTTGCAGTTGCAGGGTTTCACTCACGATGACAAGAGCCATAATTTATTCTTTTTCCTTTTTTAATAACCAGTATAATCCCTTTACGCCCGATTTTATGTCATCAAGCCTGAGCAGCACCAGGATCTTTTCAATATAGGCTATCACGCCCAAACCCACAGCCAGGTAATACAACCACGGGATAAACCCGTAAATAAAAAGGACTATGAAGAAAAATCCCTGCAGATAACCAGAAGTCACGGCTGAATAAAGGTGAAGCCCCGGAACCTTTTTAAAGCGGTAAAAACCAATGATGTAGCTCAGGATCAATACGGCAATGAAAAGGTACAGCAGCCAGGCGTGGGGGGCAATCTCAGCCCATTTGAATTTGAAAATCCCGAACAGGGCCATGATATATATGCCCATATCCGCCAGGTTGTCGAGCGCTGCTCCGAAACGGGTCTGCAGCTTGAAGTAGCGTGCAATATTTCCGTCCAGGATATCTGTGATCAGGCTGGCACTGATCAGGATGGCAAACAACCATTCCTTGCCAAGGATTCCCAGCACCAGCAGCACCGGAAAACTGAGCAGCCGCAACAGGCTTAAAGTGTTGGGCACATTCAGGATGTTTTCTTCGCGGACCATTATTTTCATCAGAAAAGCATTTATGTATTATAGAAAAAGGAGCAGCATGAAAAGAACGCTGAGGGGGATCAGCAGGTTATCCAATCCCCTCCAGCTGAACAACTCAGTCAGGGTACTCACCAGGGCAATGCCCAGGGCAAGCCAGAAAGTCTTGAAATCGAACACCATCCTGTTGAAATACAAGGCAAGGATACTGATGATGAAACTTGAAACAAAAAATGAACCCGATCCCAGCCAGGTCTTTTTCAGCTTCCTGCCCGAAATATGAATATGGCTGTTATACTGTTGAAAGTTTAGCCCCAGGATCCCTGCCATGGGGTCGCAAATGGCCAGGATCAGCATCGGCAGGATGAACAGAAACTGGTTGCCCAGCTTAATGGAGATAAGAAAAGTAATATATATAGCCACCGGGAGCATATAGCTTCCCACCGATTTGCGGTCAATGTCGTGAATGGATTTTAACTGGGTGCCGTGCCGGCTGATGAACAGGATGATAAAGAACCCCACCGCCATAAAAAGCACACACCAATGGTCGTTGAAGAGGTAGGGGAAAGTTATGGTCGAAAGGGTGGCGGTGAAGTGGGCAAACTTGCGGGTGATCTCTCCCTTGATGCCCAGCCTCCTGTATGTCAGCTCATTGAAAATCAGTAAGAGCGTAATGCCTATAGAAAACAGGATGGTTAGAACGATTTGGTTTACCATTTCTGCGATGTTTTAGGTTCTTAAAAGAGTCCGACCAGCGCGATCCAGGCGCCCCCTGCGATCAGGCTGTCAAAACGGTCAAGAAATCCCCCGTGTCCGGGAATGAGATTGCTGTAGTCCTTAACCCGGTATTTTCTTTTGTAATAAGAGGTCAGAAAATCGCCGATAAAGGCAAACAGGATGATTCCCAAAGCCAGTTGTATGGCTTTCAGGGCAGTGGCTTCAACCAGGCCCCTGATCAACAGGGTGCTCAGGATGGCAATCAAAGCCCCGCCGAGCAGTCCGCCCCAAGTCTTGTTGGGACTCACCCTTGGAAAAACCTTTCGCCGCCCAAAAAGCTGCCCCGAGATCTGGCTGAAACTGTCAAAGATGGAGAGCACCAGGAAGGTGAACAGCACCAGCCCTGAAGAGAGCTTGCTGAACCGCAGAAAGCCCAATGAAAACAGGACCAGCAACAAAATCGACAGGGCGAAAAAGGCCTTATGCGAGAAGCCCGATTTCCAGAACAGTCGCGTGATCTCGATGAGGCCCATCCCCACGATAATGATGGCCAGGATGTCAAAAAAGTAAGGATTTAAAACGATGCTGAAAAACAAAAGGTTGATGATCACAAAATAACTAACCAACTTCATATAGCTTTTCCTGGCCTCAGGGGCTTCCTTGCGGCGGTTGATCAGGTAGAAGCCAATGCCCCCCAGCACGAAATAACAGAGAATAATGATGTAAATGTTCTTAACCATTCAGCGATCCAATCATTTTTCGTGTTCAAAATAACAAACAATCAACCAACGATCATGACAATGCCAATAAAGGCCATAGCCAGGGCGTACCATGACTTGATCCGGCCTTCAGCGGTGCCCAAGCTGATTCCTGCAAGCAGCCTGGGGCCTGAAAAAGCTCCGATGGCGGCCCCGAAAGACAGGAAGTAAACCAGCGTCAGGTCGATCTGCCCTACCAGGAAGTGTGCCCCCAGGGCCGAAACCGTATTCACAAATATAACCAATAAGGAAGTCCCGACCACCATTTTGATGGGCAGCCGAAGAGCAAACAGTCCTGCCAGCACCGGTGCCGTGCCGCTCGTGCCAAAGGTCCCTGTCACGATTCCTGCCAGGAATCCATAGACCGAACCCAGCAGGTTTTTTTTCGCAGACGAGCTTTCCGGGATGACCTCATCCCTTTTGATCTTTCTCTGGTCGCGGACATTGTTAATGAACATATGCAGGGCCAGGAGGATGGAATAAGCCCCGAAGGTGACTTTCAGCTGTCCGGGTGTCAACAGCCCTGTGATCCCTGCTCCCGTAAGGGCTCCCACGATCCCGGCCACCCCGAAAATGATGCCCGTCCTGATGTCCATATTGCCTTTGCGGTAATGCCCCACCGAGCCCACCAGGCATATGGGAAGGGTGGCCGCCAGCGAAGTGGCAACGGCCACCTGGGCATCTATCCCAAACAACAGAATCAGGATTGGCGGGAAAAAGAATCCGCCCCCGCCCCCGATCATACTGGCCAATAAACCAATGATAAAGCCCACCAAAGGCAAGCAGAGATAGGAATACTCAAACGAACTGTGAAATATCATAGTGGCGTTTTCCCGAAGAATGCATTGGGAGAAAAACGCTCAGGAAAAAAAGGTTCCCTGAATTTTTCACCCAGGCACGATTCCTTTTATTGATCCGAAAGGTAGATAATTTTTTTGAATATAATCATGCATAGGGGAGGGTTCAAACCCAAAGCAAATGCCATCTCATTCATTTTCAGGCTTTCTGTTCTTTTATCACCCAGTAAAGCCCCTTGGCGTTTGAGCGCAATTCGCTGAGGATGAACTGGATGATCAGGTGCTCAATGGCGGCCAGTATCCCCCAGATCACCATGAAATAGTACAGGGGCGTGATAAACCCAATGGTGAAAAGGATGATAAAAAAGAAGGCCTGGATGTAGCCCCCGATCTTGAACGAATACAGGTGAAAGCTGGTCAGGCGGCCAAACTTGATCAGAGAAAAAATAATCATCAGGACCATCAAAACAAACCATAACACAAAGCTGTGTATGTGGGGCAGGAGATTGTCGAGCTTGAAAACTACGATGCCCAGAAAGGCCAGCAGATAGGTGAAATCGTCGGCAATGGAATCGAGCTTGGCCCCAAACTCAGTGACCATATTTAACCTGCGGGCAATGATCCCGTCAGCCACATCCGTCACCAGGTTGATGACCAGGAAAAGGGCAAACAAACTTTCCCTGCCCGAAAGAATGAAATACAAGATCAAGGGGAACATCGCCAGCCTGTAAAAACTCAGCGCGTTGGGAATGGTGAGGATTTCTTTCTTATTCATTGAGCTTCCTTTCCAAGCCTTGACCGAAAAAACAAAAGCGAACCTTCCTCTGAACAAATTTATGCATTTATTCTCAAACCTACTCCCGGTTTCCTGCTGGGTTCCAGTGCTGCTTTCGCAAGATTACAATCACGGGTAGCCTTCAGCATGGATAAACACCTTCCACTCCTTCTAAAGCCGGGTAGGCAGCCAATGGATTGAAAACTTCGCTCCTTGACTTCCCCCTGGTTCCGGCAGGGATGTTTACCGAACCTTTACAGGGCCATTCCATCTCCTAGGGTAAAACGTAGTCAACACGTATTTTAAACGGATCTAACACGTATTTTAAACGTATTTTGTACGTCTAAGGTACGTCTAAGGTACGTGTTAAGTACGTCTAATCTACGTTTAAAGTAGGGCCCGGATGCGACCCTGAATGAGCCCGGGAATATTCAGACATGTGTGTTGGAAAAGATTAATTTTTGACCAGTTTCTTTGACTACTGGAATGGAGGAGGGGGGGAAATGCCCCGGGTTTGCCTATTGGGGTGAGGCACGGCAAAGAAGGGGCTGAGCCAGCAATTGGAGTCAGCCCCCTTTGGTTTTTATTTGTTTCTCTGAAATCAGGGCAAGGAAGCCTGTTCTGATGATGCTGGCGGAGAAATCAAAAGAACCCGGAATAATTAACGGCTCTTGCTGAATTCGAAAAGCTCGCGCCCCGAGGTGACCTCAATGGGGATGAGGGTAAAGCCATAGCTGTAGTCGCGCTTGGGTTTCAGCTGGTATTGTTCCAGGGGAGGTGCGCCCCAGGAATTGACCCCTGCCACGCCACGCTGGCCGAAGTCAATGTTCCAGCGTACCAGCTTACGGGGCTCGACCTGCGAGATGTGTTTGTTTTCGAGGTGGACCGGTCCGTAATCAAAGCCTTCGCGGGCATCCAGGTCAGAGGTCAGAAAGGGCAGGGCGGTCATCTCCAGGCCTTCCGTTTCCGGGTCGCTGATGGCCATCAGCCCAAGGCCGTCAGGCCTGGCAAGGGTAGCCCAGCGCACATCGGTCCTGTTGCCGTTTTCCTGGGGGCGCTCGTAGGGCACCGGTAGTTCAGAAACCTTTTTTGTATAAAAGTCAACAAAAGCAGAGGCCTTGCGGTCGAGGTAGTTTTCCCAGGGGCCGCGGCCAAACCAAAGGAAGTAGCCGAAGGCCTCATCCAGGCATAGCACCATCCCCACGCGCGGGATGTCGGAAGTTTCGGTATGGGAGGCCCTGAGGTGGTTGTGCACGTGCACCCGCCCGTTTCCGCTCAGGGTGTAGCGGGTCTCGTAAAAACTTCCCACTTCGGGCAAGGCCCAACGGACAAACACTTCATATTGGCTTTCGCCTGTTTTTTCAATGTTGAAATGGTCCAGAGTGGCATGCTGAGTGGCTTTTTTCCAGGCTATGTTTTCGGTGGTCATCCTGCTGCCAAAGTCATTGTCGGTGGGTGCCCTCCACAGGTCTGGCTGCGGGCCCATCCCTTGGTGAATGAACTCGGTGCCCCGGTAGGCATAGCTTTCCAGGATTCCTGTCTGGCGGTTGAATCGCAGGGAAATGGTTTCATTGAACATCCTGACTTCCTGTTCATTTTCTTCCAGGCTGAGGGCCTGACCATGGTAGGTCCGAGGCTCCTGCCTCTCAAACCAGGGCAGCTTCACCTGTTCGTTGGCTGCCAGGTGCCCTGCAGGGACCATGGGGGTTTCGTACAGGGTGAAGGCCTTGAAATGAAGGAAGTATTCAGTATTGGGCTGTATCTCAACAGCTCCCAGCGGTAGGTTGAATACCATGCTGGCATGGGGCTCAACAGCGATTTCAGGCATCGTAAGGTGTTGCACCGCCCGGCCATCGGCCTTAATAAAGGCATGGAAATAAAAATGGCTGAGGGGGGTGAAGTCGTAAAGGTTCTCGACCAGCACCCTGGCCACGTTGTCGCTGACGCGCAGGACTTTGAAGCGGATGGCTTCCTGGGCTTTTTTCACTTCCCAGGTTCCGGGCTTCACGCTCCGGTCGGGGAAAACCACGCCATTAAACAGGAAGTTCCCATCGGAGGGCATACCCTCGCCATAGTCGCCGCCATAAGCAAAAAAGGATCTTCCCAGGGAATCGGTTTCGCGTATGCCCTGGTCGACCCAGTCCCAGATAAATCCTCCCTGCAGTTGGGGGTATTTGTTGATCTCATCCCAGTAATCCTGGAAGTTGCCCATGCTGTTGCCCATGCTGTGCGCATATTCGGAGGGGATAAAGGGGCGGTCGAGCCGGTGCTGGCCAAACCACTCGAAGGTGGCGGGCGATGGGTACTGTGGAACGATGATGTCGGTGTTCCAGTCGAATTCCAAAGCATAGCGGTTACCGATCTCGGTTCGTTCATACTGCACGGGTCTTTTGCTGCGGTCGGCGGCCTTGATGGCTTCATAGCCGGCATAAAAATTCACCCCGTTTCCGGCCTCGTTTCCCATCGACCAGATGATAACCGAGGGATGGTTTTTGTCGCGCTTCACCATACGCAACATTCGGTCGGTATGGGCTTTTTCCCATTCGGGGAATTTCGCCAGGGAGCGCTCGCCGTAATGCAGGCCGTGCGATTCTATGTTGGCCTCATCCACCACGTAAATACCATGCTCATCGCATAACTCATACCAGCGTTCGGGGAAGGGGTAGTGGCTTTGCCTGACGGCATTGAAGTTATGCTGTTTCATCAATTGAATGTCCCTGAGCATATACTCTTCGGTAAGGTATTGGCCGGTTTCGGGGCTGTGTTCGTGGATGTTGGCGCCTTTAAGGGTGATGGGCATCCCGTTGACCAGCAGCTGCCCGCGGACGATCTCCACCCTGCGGAAGCCTATCCTTGTGGAGGTGCTTTCAAGGATCCTGCCTCTGCGGTCTTTGAGGGTAATCAGCAGGGTGTACAGGTTTGGAAATTCGGCACTCCAGGGCTTGACTCCCGGAATTTTCCCCTTGAAAACTTCTGTGTATGTTGCATTCCCATCAAGGGTAATTTTTGAAGAACCTTTAAGGATATAACCATCTCCTTCAAGCACTTCATATTCAAGGATAAGATTGGATCTTTTTTCCAGATGATTCTTCAGGTCGATGTGAAGTTCCAGATTGCCCATATTAAAATGAGGGTTAAAATCGGACACCACTTCAAAGTCGGCAATCCGGGTTTGGGGCTGGCTGTAGAGGAAGACAGAGCGATGGATGCCGCTCACACGCCAGAAGTCCTGGCATTCGAGATAGCTGCCATCGCTCCAGCGGTACACCTCCACGGCCACTGTATTGATTTGTCCGGGCCTTACATAGGGGGTGATGTTGAACTCTGAGGGGAGTTTGCTGCCCTGGCTGTAGCCCACCATCTGCCCGTTGACCCAAAGGTAGAAGGCCGATTTAACCGATCCGAAGTGGACGAACACCTGGCGGCCGTCCCAGTTCAGGGGCAGCTCGAAAGTCCTGCGGTAAGAACCCACGGGATTGTAATCGTGGGGGATCCTGGGGGGTTCGGGCCCGTTCTCCAGCTCGGTGATGGGGGTTCGGGGGTCGGCAAACTCATAGGGGATGTTCACGTAAATGGGCACGTCGTAGCCCTGGAATTCCCAATTGCCCGGAACCTGAATGAGGTCCCATCGGCTCACATCATAGGCTTCCCTGTAGAAATCAGCAGGGCGGCTGGCCGGGTTATGGGCCAAATGAAAATGCCACGGCCCGTCGAGCCCGAGGTACCAGGGCGATTGTTCCCGTTCTGCGGTTAAGGCGGTGAGGCGGTCGTCAAAGCTGAAAAAGATGGTCCGCCCGGCTTCCTTGTTACGTTCTATGATGGAAGGGTCTTCCCAGTCGGCTTGTGAAAAACCATTGAAAATAAGGGCAGTCAGGATCAGTCCGATGAGGATTCGCTTTGGGTTCATTGCATTGATTGCTTATAGATGAGTAATTTTCCCGTGTAAAAATAGCGATTTGTTTTCTTCCACAGAAGGTTGAAGTCGCAGGATAATGGCCGGTTCAGGGAAGAATTCAAAAAAGATGGGTGCAGGCAGGAATCCGTCCATGAAAAATATTTTTGCATTCACGCCCTCTTTTTCAATCGGTTTTTTTACATACTTTTAAGCCTGATTTTGAAGCCCCGGAAATCGACAGGGACCGCTAATAAAAACAAACCAAAAACGCAATTAGATATGATACTGCAAGCAATAGACTGGGTCGTTGTGGCAATCTTTTTTGTGATCCTGTTGACCATAGGATATCTTGCCTCGCGGCAGGCGGGAAAAAGCACTACGAATTTCTTTCTTTCGGGCCGCAATATGCCCTGGTGGCTTTTGGGGGTGTCGATGGTGGCCACGACCTTTTCGGCCGATACGCCCAACCTGGTGACCGATATGGTGCGTACGGGGGGGGTGGCCAGCAACTGGTTGTGGTGGGCTTTCCTGTTGACAGGCATGCTGACGGTCTTTGTCTATGCCCGGCTGTGGAACCGCTCGCAGGTGATGACCGACCTTGAGTTTTACGAATTGCGCTACAGCGGTAAGATGGCAGCTTTCCTGAGGGGTTTCCGGGCTATTTACCTGGGCTTCTTTTTTAACGTGATGGTGATTGCCAGCGTTTCATTGGCCTTCATTAAGATTGCCGGGGTGATGATGGGGATCAAGCCGGCCCCGGCTTTGATCATTGCTGCCGTTATCGTAGTATTTTACAGTGGCCTGGGAGGATTGAAGTCTATCCTGTGGACCGACCTGTTCCAGTTCAGCTTTGCGATGTTTGGAGCCATTGTGGCAGCCGTGCTGGTGGTGAAATCACCCGAGGTGGGTGGCCTGTCGGCCTTGTTCGCTCACCCCAGCGTGGCCGATAAGCTTAGCTTTGTGCCCAGTCTCTCGCAACCCGAATTGTTCTTGAGCGTCTTTCTCATACCCATCGCGGTGCAGTGGTGGGCGGCCTGGTATCCCGGGGCGGAACCCGGCGGGGGAGGCTATATTGCCCAGCGGATGCTCTCGGCAAAGAATGAAGACCATGCCGTGGGCGCCACCCTCCTGTTCAACTTCTTTCACTATGCCATTCGCCCCTGGCCATGGATCCTGGTGGGCCTTGCCTCGCTGATCATATTCCCCGACATCCAGTCGATGGTCAATGAATTTCCGGATGTTTCCACACAATATATCCAGAATGACTTCGCCTATCCCGCGATGCTGAGGGAGTTTCTGCCCGCGGGCTTGCTGGGCCTGGTGGTGGCCTCGCTCATCGCCGCCTTTATGTCGACCACGGCATCACAACTCAATTGGGGTTCTTCTTACCTGGTGAATGATTTCTACGGCAGGTTCTATAACCCAAAAGCCACTGAAAAGCAGAAAGTGGCCTTCGGAAGGTTTAGCACGGTTATGCTGATGGTGTTCTCGGTGCTGCTGGCCCTGGTGCTGCAAAATGCCCTGCAGGCCTTTCAGTATCTGCTGATGATTGGAGCAGGCACTGGGCTGATCTATATCCTGCGCTGGTTCTGGTGGCGCATCAATGCTTATTCGGAAATGGCAGCCATGGTCGCCGCAGGGGTATTCTCCCTGATTTTCATCCTGATTGAAAACTTTGGCCTCACCCGCCTGGATAACACTATGGTGGAGGTGTTGGGCTTCACCACCTCCATGACCTACTGGAACATCATTAAATTTGTGGGGGTGACCTTACTGACCTCCATCTCGTGGATTGTTGTCACCTTCCTTACCCATCCCATCAGTGAAGAAACCCTCAGGAATTTCTACCGTAAGATCCGTCCCGGCGGGCCCGGATGGAAGGCTGTGGTGGAACGGGCGAGGGCTGAAAATGTTGAGCTGGTCAAGGAATCAGACCTCCGCTGGGATGTGCCTACCGGAATCCTGTGTATGGTCTTTGGCGCCATGGCCATTTACAGCTTGCTGTTCTCCATCGGGAGCTTCCTTTACGGCAAATACGACCAGATGGCGATTATGATTGGCATCACGGTGGTTTCTGCCTTCCTGCTGCTGAAATCGTGGAAAAAGCTGAAGTCGAAATAAGTAAACCCCAATGCATTGCCTCAGGCCCGGGGCCTGAACGCTGATTAGAAATGAATGTCTTAAGCCTGAAAAGGATCGCCCGGGAGTTTTTCCATTCCAGATCCGTCGCCGAAATCTTCCCTTTCGGGGAAGGGCACATCAACGATACCTTTAAGCTGACCCTCGTAGGGGTGCAGGAAGCCTATATCCTGCAAAGGATCAATACCGCCGTGTTTAAGGACCCAGAGGGTCTGGCCACGACCCATCTGAAAATCCAGGAGGCCTTGTCGGGGCAAGATCATCCGCTGGAGATTGCTATACTGATCCCTGCCCCCAATGGAAAGTTGATCCATTTTGATGAGGATGGGAATGCCTGGCGCATGACCTCCTTTATCGGGGATTCCCATACCGTGGAAGTGGTGGAGGAACCCTGGCAAGCCTATGAAGCGGGAAGGGGATTTGGATGGTTCAACAAGGTTTGCTACCCTTTGGATGCCCGCGATTTTAAGGAAGCTATCAAGGACTTTCAGAGCGTATCCTTCAGGATGTGGCAACTGGATGAAGCGGTGAAGAATAATTTGGCTGGGCGCCTGGCATCGGTGAAGGACATCGTGGCATTTTATAAGGATCGCCAGGAGGCCTTTGGCCTTATGGAAAAACTTGCGAATGAAGAGGTTATCCCTTTGCGGGTCGTGCACAACGATACGAAGATCAACAACCTGTTGTTCCGGGGCCAAAAGGCCGCTGCGGTGATTGACCTCGACACGGTGGGGCCGGGCATCCTGCATTACGATTACGGCGATGCCCTGCGAACGGGTGGCAACACTTCAAGCGAAGATGAACGGGACCTCGGGAAGGTTGACTTCAATATGGAAGCCTTTGAGGCATTCAGCCGGGGGTATATGGAACAAATCAGGGACTTTGTAACAGAGGCCGAGAAAGATTATCTTTACCTGGCTCCACGACTGATGGCTTTCATTATGGGGATCCGTTTCCTGGCCGATTACCTGAATGGGGATGTGTATTACAAGACCGCTTATCCCGGGCATAACCTCAGTCGTAGCAAGGTGCAGAAAAAATTGATCGAGCGAATGGAAGCCAGGGAGGATGCAATGAAAGAAATCATTGCCGGTGCCTAAGCCACTGCAAGGATAGGGAGCGGCCTGCCACCAGGGGAAGGGTTCGTTTCTTTAGGAAAAATGGAATGGAAAGAGAATTCACCAACAATAAGAATCTTATCATGAATAAAAGACTGAATCAATTTCTGGCGACAGCCCTGATCTTCCTGATGGCTGGATTATTTGGCTGTAATACCAATAGGGAACAAAAAGAAGATAAGCTTTTTGAGGCCAGGGAAGTGTTTGAAGCCCCTGAGCGTCCTGCCGGGCAGAAGCATGTGCTGGAGCTGCGGGCTGAACCTATTGACACGGTGCGCATCGGGCTGATTGGCCTTGGGATGCGCGGGCAAGGCGCCGTCCACCGCCTCAGCTTTATTGAAGACGCCGTAATCGTGGCCATGGTGGATGTGGTGCCCGAAAACGTAGAACGCGCGCAGGAGACCCTTCGCCAGTTGGGGCGTCCACAGGCGGATAGCTATACCGGGTCCGAAGACTGGAAGGCTGTCTGCGAACGTAATGACATCGACCTGATCTACGTGACAACACACTGGGATCTTCATGCGCCCATTGCGATTTATGCGATGGAACACGGCAAACATGTGACGACAGAAATCCCTGCCGCCCTGACCGTCCAGGAAGCCTGGCAATTGGTCAACACTGCCGAGAAGACCCGCCGCCATATGATGATGCTCGAAAACTGCAATTACGATTTCTTTGAGATGGCCACCCTTAACATGGCCCAGCAAGGCTTGTTCGGCGAACTGGTGCACGCCGAAGGGGCCTACATCCACGACCTGCGCTCGATGTTATTTGCCCAAGAGGGCGAGCCTGGTCACTACTGGGATATGTGGCGCCTGAAACACAATGAAACAAGAAACGGGGCCCTCTATCCGATGCACGGACTGGGACCTCTGGCCCACGCCCTGAACATCCACCGCGGGGATCGCATGGAATACCTGGTGTCGGTGTCAAGCGGGCAGTTTGGCCTTACGGAATATGCGAAAGATAAATTCGGCGAGGATTCAGAGTATGCCCAGCGTAATTTCAAAAGGGGAGATATGAACACCACCATTATCAAAACCCTCAAAGGCAAGACCATTAAGATACAGCACGATGTGACCAGTCCCCGTCCCTACAGCCGCATTCATATGCTGAGCGGAACCAAGGGCTTTGCCCAGAAGTGGCCAAGGACAGGCATTGCCCTTGAGCCCAATGCCCACAGCTATTTGTCGGATGAGGCCCTGGATTCCCTCTTACAAGTTTATGAACATCCCCTTGTGAAGGAAATTGGCGAAAAAGCCCGGCAAGTGGGAGGACACGGCGGGATGGACTTCATTATGGACTACCGCTTGATCTATTGCCTGCGCCACGGCCTGCCCCTCGATCAGGATGTCTACGATGCAGCTGAATGGTCTGCCGTCATTGAGTTATCGGAAGTTTCTGTGGCCAATCAGGGGATGCCTGTAAAAATCCCTGACTTCACACGGGGGGCTTGGGATGAATTGAAGGCCGTCACTTATTATACGGCAGACTAGCTTTTTCATTGGACTACAACCAGGACTTTAATCCTTGTAAACCTGTAAAACAGGTAAAGCCCGTTTGCTGAAATTCCAGAAGGCCTGATTTTCCCAGGTCGAGCCATTGGTGGCGTTCTCGCCCTTGTAGCTGATCCATTCTGCGCCCCAGTAGCAAAATCCCAGGCCGTCTTCCACATCCAGCATGATTTCCTTGATGCGCTGCACGTAGGCTTGCTGACCTTCGGGGGTGGCCGGAAATTCGCTCAAAAGTTGATTGTTTTGCCCGATCACATTGTTGGTCCAGTCGTTCCACTCCAGCGTAAAGGGGTAGGAGGTCTCGGCGATGAAGACTGGCTTGCCGGTCTGGCTGACCACCTGTGCCAGGCTTGCCCGCAGGGCCGCCAGGTCTTTGCCGTGCCAGTAGGGGTAATAGGAAATCCCTGCGATGTCGTAATCGAGGGAAGTGAAGTTTGAGAAAAAGGTACCGGCGTATTCGTGCCCTGCATAATGCAGGATGATTTTGGTGGCGGGGCTTTCATCCCTTACCGCCTGTATGCCGTGGCTGATCAGCTCGCGCATCTGTTCAGGCTGGTCATAGCGTCCCTCAGGCCACAACAGCCCGCCATTGATCTCGTTGCCGATCTGGATGTATTCGGGCTCAATCTCGTTTACTACCCTGGCCGTATAGGCATAAACGCTGTCCTTCAGTTGTTCGTAAGTGATGCCTTCCCATTGTGCGGGCTTCGTCTGATGGCCCGGATCCGCCCAGGTGTCGCTGTAATGCAGGGCGATCATCACCTTTAAACCCATCGCTTTGATTTCTTCCGAAAGGGCTTTCACCGAAGCAAAGCCGGAGGTCGGGCTTTCCGGATCTTTCCAAAGCCGCAGGCGGATGACATTCACCCCGGCCTTCTTGAGGGTGACCAGCATGTCTTCCTGCTGCCCGTCGGCGTTGCGAATCACCACACCGCTCTGCCTCACCTCGGGGAGGAAAGAAATATCAGCGCCTTTGATTTCCAGCAACGGCCCTTCCGGTACTTCCGGGCCATCGTCATCAGAACAGGAAAGAAAGGCAAAAACCAACAGCAGCATCAAGCAGAGGATGTTTTTCATTGAATGGCTTTTTGCAAAGGTAATCAAGCTGGCAAAACTAAAGGATCTTCAAAAAGTAATCGGCAGCAAAGCGAAAAATAGGCTGTTCGCCTTTCCCGTAAAGGCTCAGGGTATCCCATCCCAGCTCATAAGTCGCGATCGTTTCCACTTCTTCCAGGAATTTGCGCTCCAGTTCCATATCAGGGCAAGCCATCAAAGTCGAGACTACCTGCGAAAAACGTATGCTGTCGCTGCCCTCCAATTTGAAACGGCCCATGATGTTGTTGCAGCCCGCATTGCCCGAAAAACGCCCTTCCTCCTCGTGAAAGATCAGCGAAGGAAACCTGAAATAAGCTTCTTTCATAACGAAAGGCTTTTCTTCCGCTTCAATAAGCCTCCAGGTCCTTCCCGAAAGGCTTTCAGGTACTTTTGCAAGGATGTAATGGGAGGCCAGGTCCCCGGTGATCCGGTTCCCGTCCATATCCAGGTGGAAGAGCTGGTTTTCGCCCACCTGGTACCGACCCGATGCCCCGCTTCCTTCCGGCAGTTCCAGGGCGATCTTCAGGCCTGCTTCATCCCAGCTGAAGCGGCCCTTGTGTTCAAACACCTGCTCATCCTTGCCCAGGTATTTCGTCTGAAGGACAAAGGTGTCATCGTAATAAAGCCTGATGACCGTCTCAATGCCTTCGCAGTCGGCGCAGGGCAACAGTCCGTAATAGGTGCCCTGCCAGTCGAGGGCGTTACGGCTGGTGTCACCAACGGGAGTAGACTTATCCCTGGTTTTTCTGCCGCTTTCATTGCAACTTGTTTGAGCCAGCACCAGGGCGGTCAGGGAAAGAATTAACAGAATTCGTTTCATGATTGATTGGTTTTAAGTAATGATTAAATAAACAAACAAAAAGCCCCATTTGTTTTACTTTTTATAACGAAATGGAGGGTTAGGAATTGCTTTTTTCAAATCAATTTCAATGCCTTGAATGACTTACATAGCCAATTATCCCTAAATTTGTTTAAGCGCTGTTCGGATGGCAGATCATAATCACCGCTTGCCCTGATTCACCGAACAACAGGTTAAGCCACTCAGCATTAACACCTTAACAATATTTCTTTTCCGATCATTTCAACATTGTAAATCCTATAAATTTTCTGCACGATGGAAAGCATTGCCCCGAATATTTTTGTAAATAACCTTCCTGAGACCATTGCGTTTTACCAAAAGCTGGGTTTCAGCCTGGGGGCCACAGTGCCCGATGAAAGCCCCTTCATCTTTGCGATGATGAGCTGTGGCGAAGTCGTGTTTATGTTTCAAACCTTCGAAAGCCTGGGCGAGGATTTGCCCGAAATCAGCCGGCGCGACGGGGGCTCCCTCGTCTTATACATCAAAATCGATCACATCAGGAAATTTTTTGAGGATATCAAAGGCCAGGTGACCATTCTGAAAGGCCTGGAAACCACCTTTTACGGGGCCACCGAGTTTTCCATCCTCGACAACAACGGCTATGTGCTTACCTTCGCCGAGGATGAACAACAAGAAAAATAGGGTGCAACATCTGTGCCTGTGAATACAAATGTAAATTGAGGGTTATGAATGTAAACGGGAAAAACAGCCGCACCCTATGGTTAAAGGCAGACGATGAGCAGATCGTGCAAGTCATCGACCAGCGCCATCTTCCGCACCATTTTGTGGTGGAGGACCTGCGCTCGCTCGATGATATGGTCATGGCCATCCGTGATATGCACCTGCGTGGTGCAGGGCTGATCGGGGCCGCGGCAGGCTTTGGAATGTACCTGGCCGCCCTCGAAGCCCCGCATGACAGCTCCTACGATCATTTTATGAAGGAGGCAGGCCTGCGCCTCCAAGCCACCCGTCCCACGGCCGTTAATCTTTCCTGGGCCGTAGACCAGCAACTTAAAGCCCTGCAGGCAGGAAAAAGCCCTTCAGAAAAAACTACCATAGCCCTGAATACTGCCCAGGTGATCGCCGACAGCGATGCCGAAAGCTGCCGGCAGATCGGCCAGCATGGCCTGCCCCTGATAGAAGCCATCAGCCGCAGCAAAGGCGGGGCGCCCGTGAATATCCTGACCCACTGCAATGCAGGCTGGCTGGCCTTTGTGGACTACGGCACGGCCACTGCGCCCATTTATGCTGCCCATCAAAAAGGCATTGCCGTCCACGTCTGGGTCGATGAGACCCGCCCGCGCAACCAGGGCGCCAGCCTCACTGCCTGGGAACTCGGCCAGCAAGGGGTTCCGCATACCATCATCACCGACAATGCCGGGGGCCACCTGATGCAACACGGCCTGGTCGACCTGGTCATCGTCGGCTCCGACCGGACTACCTTTACCGGCGACGTGGCCAACAAGATCGGCACTTACCTGAAAGCCCTGGCTGCCAAAGATAATGACATCCCGTTCTATGTGGCCTTGCCGTCCTCTACCATCGACTGGGAGCTGGAGGACGGGCTGCGGCAGATCCCCATTGAGCAACGGGGCGAGGAGGAAGTGAAATACATCGAAGGCCTTTGCGATGGGGAGATCCGGAAAGTGCTGCTGGCACCTGAGGACAGCCCCGCCGCCAATTTTGCCTTCGACGTCACCCCCGCACGACTGGTCACCGCCCTCATTACCGAAAGGGGGATTTGCAAGCCTGACAAACAAAGCATCCTCGCATTATTTCCCGAAAGGAAAAGCTGAAATGGACGAAGGCTACATCAAGTTCAACTGTCAATGGATCAAGGCGGAACCCCTGCCCGCGGTGATGCTTGAAGGCCTGAATGCCTGGCGGGAAAAACTTTTTGCCCTGGGGCTGGTGGGGATGTATGATGACGGGATTGGCTTTGGCAACCTCAGCATCCGCCATCCCCACAAGGGCTTTATCATCACGGGCTCGGCCACCGGCGGGCTTCAACAGCTTGATGAGCTGCATTTTACCCTGGTCAACGAATACAACCTTGAGCATAACAGCCTGATTTGCAAAGGCCCCATCATTGCCTCCTCCGAATCGCTATCGCACGCGGTCATTTACGAGGCCTCGCCTTCCACCGGCGCCGTCATCCACGTGCATCAAACAGAAATGTGGAAACGCCTGATAAATAAACTCCCCACTACCCGCCCCGAAGTGAGTTACGGCACCCCCGCCATGGCCCGCGAGATCCTGCGCCTCTTCCGCGAAAGCGAACTTGAAAAGGAGAAGATCCTGGTGATGGGCGGCCACCCCGAAGGCATCATCACTTTTGGCCAAAACCTCGAAGAGGCAGCAGACATATTGCAGAGGCACTTGCAAAACAGCAAATGATTTGAAAACCCCCGGGGTTTTTCAGCAAGAAGAAAACCCATTCCATTGCTTTACCTTCGCTTTATTCATCTGATGGAAAAGAAACAATAAGCTGTTGATTATCAGGTTTTTGATGGAATATATCCCCCAAAGTTTTTTGGTTTTCTGAAAGAGAAAGAACCTTACAGGGCCGTTTTTTGCCTGGTTCATGTTCAAGGATAAACCGTAGTTTAACCGTACTTTAACCAATTACAATTGGTTAAAGTACGGTTAAACTACGGTTAAACTCCCTGGATGATTCGATTCTGCTCCCTACCAGGACCAGGAGAAGTCTCAGGGGAAAATGAAAAGAAGGGATGTGGGTTTAAGGGCGGTATTGAATTTCGCGTTCCACAAGCTCGGCGGGATTTCCTTCTTCGAAGGTCACCTTCCGGGTCCAGTTGCCGGTGGCATCCCAATCATAGGTAAACCGGAGGGATTTCAGGGCCTTGCCATCGGCGTCGCGTTCGGTTTGCGTGGCCATATAGCCCTGGGCGTTAAAGGTATATTCAACGGTTTTCAGCAATTGTCCCTCGCGGCTGTAACGCCGGTTTGTGGCGGGGTTGCCTGCTTCATCGTAGGTGTAGGTGAAGCGCATGTTCAGGGTTCCGTCGCCCAGGAAGGTGTAATCTTCAATCACCCGCCCCAGGTCATCATAAATGTAAATGAACCGCTTTTCGGGGATGCTGTCGGGCGAATAGCTCTGGTCTTCAATCAGTTGTCCGTGGCCATTGTAATAATACTCGATCCAGCGGACCATTTTCCCCTGTCCGTCGGTCAGGGTCAGGCGGGCTCGCTGGTTTTGGGCGTTGATGTCATAAACATAACGATTGCCGGGGCGCCCGTCGGCGTGGGTCATCTGGTCGTGGAGCTTGTTTCCGTGTTCATCCAGGCGGCTGACATAGGTAAGTTTGAGATCGCCCTTTTTCCAGCCAGTGCCCTCGGGGAAGGCTTCATAAATCCTGTCGGTAAAGGAGGCAATGTTTCCTTTCTGATGGCGGTCGCGCAGGATGGCCTTTTGCCCCGTCGCAGGCCCTGCGGCCAGCCCTGACAGCAAGATAATCAGAACAATATGCTTGATTTTCATGTCTTTATAAAATTGGTTGTGGGTTGGAAATTTACGAATCGCTTTCCCTGGTGGCTTCCAGGTTTTTTTTCCTTTTGGAAACATAAGGATTTCAATTAAACAGCCCCTTCCGGGAAAAGTTCGTGAAGCCGGGAATATTTTGGCTGATTTCCGGATTCGGTCCGGGGGCCGGGTTTTGGATAATACCCCGAAAACAAAGCCTGCCCGGCAGAAAACTTTTTCCCTGCCCGGGGTGTTTACCTTTTTTAGAAAACAGAAAAATAGAAATGTTATGAAACTGAGTGCAAGAAACCAGATCAAGGGGACCATTACCAATATTGTGATCGGAAGCGTAATGGCCAAGGTACAGGTTGACATTGGCAACGGCAACATCCTCAACTCGATGATCACCATCGACAGTGTAAAGGAGCTAGACCTGAAGGCCGGCGATACGGTTTATGCGGTCATCAAGTCAACCGAGGTAATGATTGGAAAGGAGTAAGCGGGACTAAAAAAACAACAGCCACTTACAGGCAAACCTGTTAAGTGGCTGATTTTCTGTGGGCCCAGCTGGGCTCGAACCAGCGACCAACTGATTATGAGTCAGCTACTCTAACCAACTGAGCTATGGGCCCCGGAAAAGGCGTATCTTTGCCTTTTGTTTTGGGATTGCAAATTTACGCAATAAACCCGATTGCCTCCAACATTTTTGCATTTTTTTCGGCTATGGAACCCATTCGCAACATCATATTTGATCTGGGCGGGGTGCTTTACAACATTGACTACCACGCCACCCTGGATGCTTTTAAGAATATGGGCATTCGTGATTTTGACAGGCTTTTTAACCAGGCTGCGCAAAACGATTTGTTCGACCGTTTCGACAGGGGAGCGGTTTCGCCCGAAGGCTTTCGCGCAGAGATCCGCAGCCTGACAGGACTGGACTTGAGTGACCAACAGATCGACGATGCCTGGAATGCCATGCTGCTCGACTTCCCGCCCCACCGCATCGACTTGCTCGAGGGCCTCAGGAGCCATTACCGCCTCTTCCTGCTGAGCAACACCAACGCCATTAATTTCCCGGTTTTCCAAAAGCATATGAAGGAAAATTTTGGGTTTGAAGATATCGATCCCTTTTTTGAAAAGACCTATCTTTCCTATCGCATCGGGCATCGCAAGCCCGAGCGCGAAGCGTATGAGCTGATCCTGAGGGAAAATGAACTGGTGGGTGAGCAAACCCTCTTTGTTGACGATACGCTGCAGCACGTGGAAGGCGCGCGCAGGGCAGGTTTGAAGGCCGTGTGGCTTAATCTGGAACAGATGGAGGTCACCGATCTGTTTAACTGGCATTACCAGCTTCGTCCTGAGGTGGCCGATCTGTTGTAAAGTCTGCCGTGGCAATTTCGTCGAGCACGTCATACAGCTCGCTGAGTTCGGGCGTGGTGACGAGTTTCATCCTGTAAGGTTTGAAATTTGGGATTCCCTTGAAATAATGGCTGTAATGCCGCCTCATCTCAAACAGGGCAAGTTTTTCTCCCTTCCATTCCACCGACAATTCGATGTGTTTCCGGCACACTGCCAGCCGCTCGCGGATATCGGGCTGGGGGAGGGTTTCGCCTGTGTCGAGGAAATGGCTGATTTGCCTGAAAATCCAGGGGTTTCCGATGGATGCCCTGCCCACCATAAGGCCATCTACCCCATAGTTTTCCAGGACTGCCAGGGCAATTTCAGGACTGGTGATATCACCATTTCCGATGATGGGGATGTGCATGCGGGGATTGTTCTTTACCTTGCCGATGAGGGTCCAGTCGGCCTGCCCGCTGTACATCTGGCAGCGGGTTCGGCCATGGATTGCCAGGGCAGCGATGCCGCAATCCTGCAAGCGTTCGGCAATATCGACGATGTTCTTGCTTTTCTGGTCATAACCCAGCCGGGTCTTTACGGTGACGGGCAGATCGATGGCTTGTACGATGCGGCGCGTCATCTCCACCATTTTGGGCAAATCGTTCATGATGCCTGAGCCGGCCCCCTTAGAGGCCACTTTCCTGACAGGACAACCGAAATTGATGTCCACGAAGTCGGGCCTGGCTGCTGCGGCCACCAGGGCAGCTTTCACCATGGCCTCGGTATGTGCCCCAAAGATCTGGATACTGACGGGGCGTTCGCCTTCGCTGATGTCGAGTTTCACGAGGCTCTTGCCCGCTTCGCGGATGAGGCCGTCGGCAGAGATGAATTCGGTATAGACCCAGTCGGCCCCCATTTCCTTGCAGAGGGCCCGGAAGGGCGGATCGGTGACGTCCTCCATAGGAGCCAGGATCACCGGCTGCCGGTCAAAACTGACAGGGCCCATTTTGACTGGCTGTAATACCCTAAAAGGTCTGGATATGGGTTTCAAGACATTCAATAAGTTTTATTATTTTTACCGCCTGTAAAGACTACAAAAATAAGAGAAAACTATTATATGGAAGACCGGGGCGTACTGGGCGGGGCACACCCTGCAGCAAAACTCATTTTACTGGCCTTGCTGGCCCTGGTGGGTTTGTTTTTCACCATGATCATAGGGCTGCTTGTGGCCATGCCTTTTTTCGGCAACGACATCACCGGCATGGTGTTGCAGGGTGAGGGGATCAACCTGGCGGAGAACCTGAACTTCAGCCGTTATTTTCAGACGCTGAGCCATATTGGCCTGTTCGTGGTGCCTGCACTGATATTTGCCTTGTTGGTTGGCCGAAGGCCTTTGCTGTATCTGAAGGTCAGGCGGCAGCCCCTGCTGTTGTCGCTCCTGGTGTCGGCCCTGATCATGATTGTTGCATTGCCCCTGGTGAATTACCTGATGGAAATCAACCTGAAGCTTTCATTGCCACCTTTCCTGGAAGGCCTTGAGGAATGGATGCGGAGCGCTGAAGATGGGGCTGAGGAGGTTACCAAAATGTTTCTGGAGGTGACCACCTGGCAGGGACTGCTGTTCAATTTGTTTATGATCGCCGTCATCCCCTCCATTGGCGAGGAGTTTATCTTCAGGGGCATAGTGCTGAAGGTGTTCAGACAATGGTTCAGGAATGTGCATGTGGCCGTATGGATATCCGCCCTCTTGTTCAGCGCAATGCATATGCAGTTTTTTGGGTTTCTTCCAAGGCTGCTGCTGGGGCTGGTGCTGGGGTATCTCTTTGTTTGGAGCCGCAACCTGTGGATCCCTATCTTTGCCCATTTTTTCAACAATGCTGCTGCCGTAATCTTTTATTTCCTGCACCACAACGGATACATCAACCTTGATATTGAGGAGGTGGGGCTGGGTGCGGGAGCCCCATATTACGCGATGGCAAGCGTCGTCCTGCTGATAGCCCTGTTTTTTTATTTAAGAAACTATGAGCAGCGACACGAAAAGAGGCTAGCCTTCGATTGATTCGAGGTCTTTCAGCAAGAGGTTGTGAGCTGAGCCTTCAATTTTCTTTCCTATGGAGGCAATGGCCTGGCTGATCTGTTCGAGCGATTTGGTCTTCTTCACCACCATAAAGTCGATGCCCCTTCTTTCAAGGCGTTCAAGCACCATTTGCAGGGAGATCTGGTTGATGTCGAGGGCGGGCTGATAGCCGATTTCCTTTGATTTATCGAGCTGGACTTCACTTACCAGGTTGACATCACCCAAGTCGTTCAGCGCCATACGAACCAGTTTGTTGGGTATCTCGAGCTTGTGGGCGATCTGGGAGGAGTTGGGTGCAGTCTTGCCTTTCTGGAATTGATCAATCAGCATATGCATGATGTAAATGGAGATGATTTTCTTGTTGAGGAAACTGATGTTTTGTGATTCTACATCGAATTCATAGTTCTCGACGTTTTGATAAGCATAGGATATTTCGGCACCCAGCAGCACCACCAGCCAGCTTATCTGCATCCACATCAGCAGCAGGGGCAAGGCGGCAAAGCTCCCGTAAATGGCATTATAGCGCGACACCCCGATCTGGAAAAAGATGTAGCCCCACTGTACGACCTGGAAGAGGGTCCCTGCAATGATCCCCGCCACCATGGCAGAGCTGAATTTCACTTTTGTATTGGGCATCACCATGTAGAGGATGGAAAGCATAAGCCAGATGAGGAGATAAGGCACCAGCCTGACCATGAAAAGCAGCACGGGGCTAAGGAAACTCAGGAACTCGAGGTTGTTGCTAAACTGGCTTACCTGGGTGTTTAGAAAAACCGTTGCGGCGCCCGACATAATCAGAAACAAGGGGGTAATGAAGATCATGGCAAAGTAATCGCTGAGCATGCGGGTCCAGTCGCGTAGTTTGTTCACCTGCCAGATGTCGTTGAAGGAAAGCTCGATATTGCGCATGACCTGAAAGATGGTATAGAGCAGGATGGCCAGGCCCACGCCCGCCACCACGCCTCCGCTGGTGGTTTGCAGTATGGA
>JAAYLH010000110.1 GCA_012521995.1 Bacteroidales bacterium
AGAACCACCGAACAGAAAAGGAAAAACCCAGAGAAGATATTGCTCATCGGCTGAAAGTTTAATGGCGAATCACCGCATTGCCGTTGAAGGCTTTGCTTTTGCGAAATTAAACTAAAGTTTTACTTTCTTTCAGCAGAAAAGACCGGGGCAATTAGTTTTTTTTGATGTAAAGAGGGTTTTCGAAAAGGAAAATCAAGCTTATTCATCCGGGTGCGGCAGCATCCCGGGCTATAAGGTGGCCAAAAAAACATGCACGCCTCATGATAATTCCCAGGAAAAACATCCGCTTTCACTCATTATTGTTATTAAAAAATAGATTCCTGACCCTCATCATTAAATACAATAAATTTAAAGGAAGATAATTTTGCTCACTGCTTAATTATTCGTAACTTTCCAATTATTTAATTTTCATTTTTAATCTTTCATTAAAAACAATTTAAGATATGAGCGTATTAAAAGTAATTGAAGTCCTGGCCTCTTCAGAAAAAGGCTGGGAAGATGCAGCACGTAAGGCCGTTAAGGAGGCCAGCAAGACCGTAAAAGGCATCCGTTCGGTTTACATCAAGGACCACAGCGCCGTTGTGAAGAACGGTGACATTATGGAGTTCAGGGTCAATGCCAAGATTACCTTTGAGGTGATGGACTAATTCACTAACCCAAAAATCTAAATCAAAATGGGATTAATATCATTTATCAAAAATGCCGGAGCGAAAGTTTTCGGAAAAGGAAAGGAAGAAAAGGAAGCGGACCGCATTGAGCTGATCAAATCGCATATTCAGCGCTATGGCTTCCTGGTAGAGGACATGAAAGTGGATGTTGCAGGCGAAAAGATCACCATTGCCGGCAAGGTTGATTCACTGGCCGTCAAGAACAAGATCCTGGTTGCCGCAGGCAACATTGAAGGCATCTCCGAGGTTGATGACCTTATGGTCGTTAAGCAGGCCGAAGTAGCCGAGCCCGAAAAGGAAAGCCGCTTCTACACCGTAAAGAAAGGCGACTACCTTTCGAAGATCGCCAAAGAAATGTATGGCGATGCAAGCAAATACCCCATCATCTTCGAGGCCAACAAACCCATGCTGAAAGACCCCGACCTGATCTATCCCGGGCAAGTACTTATCATACCTGAACTTTAAACCAGGTATAACCCATCCAAAAGGCTGCTCTGAACCAGGGCAGCCTTTTTTTTGAAAAATGAAAAAGAGGATTCCACGGATTGTTGCGGATTCCACGGAAAGAGCATGGGGCATAGGGTTCAGCGTCTTAGCGTCCATGTTTCCCTTAAAGAACGCTCCTATTTATGACAGAGAAATTATCAATATTATCATAATTATCATAATTATCACTTCCTCTTTTTGAGGATATCGCTGTCGTGGCATGGGGCATGGGGTTTCCTGTCCTCGCGTCTTCGATTTTCTCTCTTTTTCCCTTAAGTCCCTTCAGTCCCTCCCTTACCATTTGAACGCGGATGCCACGGATGAACTGCGTTCAACGCTGATTCCCGCGGATTTCCAGTTTCACGATTCCTGATTATTGCTTGCTGATTTCTCGCCATCGCTACTTCCTTTCTCAGCCCCCTGCTCTTTGCTATCCATTGTCTTTCCATTTGAATGAAATCCAAGAAAAGGGAAATTGTCATTTTGAGGGACTGACAATATTGATAATATTGATAATATTGTCACTTTCTAATAACGGAGATTTCTCCGGGGCAGATGATGGGCCAGGGGAAGAAGATTTCACGGGAAACGGCATGGGAATAGGGCTTGGAGCATAGAGTAAGGAGCATGCACCAAAACCCGAAACCTTTTGATCTCAGATTAAGGATTAACGATTTGTGATTTAAGAAATTAGCCCCAAACCACAAATCTTTAACCCAGAACCTTAAACCTTAATACATTTCCCCGAAATACCCCTTTAGGGGATCGTAGGCCAGCACCTTGCCCGAGGGTATAATGTAATGCCAGCCGTGGAGCTTCAGGCTGCCCTGCTTAAAGCGTTCGCGGATGAAGGGGTATGACAGCAGATTTCGCAGTTGCTGCACCACGTTGCCCTGTTCGGTGAGCCATTCGCGGGCTCCTATATCGGCTGCCTCGGGGTTCTGCTCTACGCGCCTGCGCACCACCCAGGCCTGCCCGAGCCAGCGGCGGGTGTGAGGCATATTTGCAAAGGACTCCTCAGGCAGGTACAGCGCCGCGCAGCCCCCGCAATTGCTGTGCCCACACACCACGATGTTTTCTACCTCCAGCGCCAGCACCGCGTATTCGATGGCCGAAGTGGTGGCCAGGTATTCGCCCGATTCACGGTATTGCGGAACGATGTTGGCCACATTGCGGATAATGAACAGCTCCCCGGGCAGCGACCGCGTGATCAGGTTGGGATCAACCCTCGAATCCGAACACCCGATAAACAGCGTGTGCGGCTGCTGCCCCTGACCCAGCCCCTCGAACAAAGCCCGGTGCTTCTCAAAATCGTGCTTGCGAAACTCAACCACACCCTTCAGGATCTTTTCCATGGCCATTTTGTTTTTAGAAAAACCAAAAGCCTGAACGATTGTTCATGCCAGGGAAAATGTGTTAATGTGATAATGTGATAATGAGATGGCATGGGGCATGGGGCGTAGGGGAATGAAAAATTAAAAATGAAAAGGGAAAAATGAAAAACGGTTAGGCTAAGCCGTGCCGGCGACCGTATGATAGAATTAAATATTAAATAATTTGTGTTAATCCCTTTAATTAGTGGAAATCTGTGGTCAAAAAAAGAAACCGTCCACTGATAATACACTGATGAAAATCACTGATAAACAGAGTTTTCTTATCAGAGAACATCCGTGTCTTCATCAGCGAACATCAGTGGATTATTCCCCTTCGCGTTAATTCCCCTGAATCCGCTGGCCAGCAATAATGATAACAATGATAACCATGACAACAATGATAACCATGACAACAATCACAACCTTCTTTTTTTTCTTATTTTTGCAATCTAACCAAAACCCAAACCCCTATGCAGCCACTTGTAAGCATCATTATGGGCAGCACTTCAGATATGCCGGTGATGGAAGCCGCCGCCAAATTTTTTGATGAGATGGAGATTCCCTTTGAGATCAATGCCCTTTCAGCCCATCGCACCCCCGAAGTGGTGGCGGAGTTCGCCACCAATGCCCATAATCGCGGGGTGAAGGTCATCATTGCGGGCGCAGGCGGCGCAGCTCACCTGCCCGGCGTCGTGGCAGCCTTCACCATCCTGCCCGTCATCGGCGTGCCCGTGCGCTCGTCTATCAGCATCGACGGCTGGGACAGCATCCTGTCCATCCTCCAGATGCCCCCCGGAATCCCCGTGGCCACCGTGGGCCTCGACGGCGCACACAACGCCGCCATCCTCGCCACACAGATCCTGGCACAAACCGACGCTGGCATCCGGAAAAAATTGCTCAACTTTAAGAAAAAACTGGCTGATAAGGTGGTGAAAGCAAATAAAGACCTGGAAAAATTTCAGTATAAATTCAGGGTGTAGCCCAATCCTCCATTTCTTTCCTATTTCATTCCTGAACCCCTGAAGGTTAATTGCAGGTCTACGTTTCCGTGCCTTTCAGGAATTTTTCAAGAGAACCTTCACCATGGTTTTTACAGGTTTATTGTGCCTGACCAACGGCATTCCTTATTTACACAACATTCTGTAATACAGATATATATGTAGCTTTCTGCTTTTTAAAAAAGGATTTTTTTCTTTAAATTGCAAGCCAATGCAAGTTCAATGTTCTGGGTAAAATACAATTAGGGCTCATGAAGCATTTGGCAGTAATGATATTGATCCTCACGGGCTGTTTTAATCCTTTGCTCCAGGCGGCAGGCGATAATTATCCTTTTGGGGGGCGTGCTGCCGGGATGGGCAATGCCATGGTAGCCGTTTATGATTTCTGGGCTGTAAGCCATAACCAGGCGTGCCTGGCTCAAATAAGCAGTCCTGCCGCAGGCTGTTATTTTGAGAACCGCTTCCTGAGCAGGGAGATGGGGTTTGGGGCCGCTGCTTTTGCCCTGCCTGCGGGAGGAGGTGTCTTCGGGCTTAGCCTTACCTGTTTCGGTTATTCGCTTTACAAGGAGAGCAAAGTTGGTTTGGCTTATGCTCGCCCTTTCGGAGATAAACTTTCGGCAGGCGTGCAGCTCGACTACCTCTTCACATTCATTGGCGAGGGATATGGATCAGCAGGCGCCCTGGCTGCCGAAATGGGGGTTTTGTATGAATTATTGCCGGGATTTCAGCTAGGAGTCCATGTTTTAAACCCCACCCTGGCAACACTAAAGGATTTTGGCGGGGAACGCCTGCCCACCATTTTCCGCCTGGGCATGGCTTACCATTGCTCGGAGCGGGTGCTGTTAAGCCTTGAAACCGAAAAGGATATGGACAGCAAACCTGTGTTGCGGTGCGGGTTGGAATATGGTATTACAGACAATGTTTTCCTGCGGGCCGGGGCGGGCACCCAGCCCACCACCAATTCTTTTGGATTCGGAATATGCCTGGGGAAACTACGCATTGACCTGGCTTCTTCTTTTCATTATGTGCTGGGCTATTCTCCCCAGGCGAGCCTGGTTTATTCATTCCGTTAGCAAATACTCAGGCAGATGATCGCCCTATTGAAAAAACCCGTAAGGCTTCCTTGGCAATTCTATTGGATGGTCTATTGTTTCCTGGCTCCCCTATGGATTAAGGGACAGACCCCCGAAACCCCCGACACCCTGATTCCGCGGGTCTTGAATGAGGATTTGTTACAACAGCGCATTGAAAGTCTTGCCGAGGAGGCCGGAGAGGACACTGACTTCAGCGCTCTCATCCAGGATATGGAGATAATGCTTCAGTTTCCCCTTAACCTCAATGAGGCAAGTGCAAAAGACTTGCACCGGTTGATCTTCCTCAATGAACTACAGATCCAAAACCTGCTGGAACACATCGGGCAACACGGCAAGCTGCTTAGCATAACGGAGTTGCAAAGCGTTGATGGCTTTGACTTGAAGACCATTCAGGCCATTCAGCCATATATAACCGTAAGCGATATACCTTTCTCTAGACATCTTAGCCTGAACGAAATGCTTAATCAGGGTCAACATCAACTCTTTCTTCGCTGGCAGCGTCAACTGGAAAAACCAAGGGGTTACCTTTCCCCTGCGCCAACAAAGGAGGAGCCTGATCCTCAACCCAAGTACCCGGGCAGTCCCTATCGGCTTTACAGCCGCTACAGATTCACCTGCTACAACCACCTGAGCATAGGATTCACGGCTGAGAAGGACCCCGGGGAGCAGTTCATGGCAGGAGGCCAGCCCTATGGCTTTGATTATTATTCGGGCCATGCCCTGGTGCGCGACCTGGGCAGGCTGAGGGCTGCAGTGGTGGGCGATTATCAGTTGCAGTTCGGGCAAGGCCTCACCCTGTGGTCGGGGCTCACATTTGGCAAGAGCAGCGAGGCCCTGTCTGTACACAAATACGGACAAGGCATCCGCCCCCATTCATCGGTTGATGAGAATGCTTTTTTTAGGGGGATGGCAGCCTGCCTGTCTTATGGGGCTTTAGAAATTACTGGTTTTGCCTCTTCCAGACGCCGCGATGCGAATATCCTGGACACCGACACCCTGGAATCAGAAACCCTGGTCATCACCAGCTTCCAGCAAACCGGGCTGCACCGAACCCCGGCAGAACTCGCCGACAAGAATGCCGTTCGTGAAAACCTGTTTGGTGGGCACCTGGCATGGAAAAAGAAAAAAATTAACATCGGGCTCACAGCCAGCTACCTAAGTCTCAACGCAACCTATCGGCGAGACCTTACGTTTTATAACCAATTCGATTTTAACCAAAGCTATAATTCAAACCTAGGGCTCGACTATTCTTTTATCAGAAAAAACGCCCACTTCTTCGGGGAAACAGCCATGAGCGGCAATGGAGGATTTGCCATGCTCAACGGATTCATCCTGAGCCTGGACCCCCGCCTGTCGTTTTCAATGCTCCACCGCTACTTCAGCCGGGACTACCAGGCCCTTTATGCTGCCGCCTTCAGTGAGAACACCCGTGTGGTCAACGAGCACGGCCTTTATATGGGTATCCATGCGCGCTTTTCGGGCAGGTGGCAGGTTTCAGCCTATGCCGATCATTATGCATTTCCCTGGATGAAATACCGCACCTACAGCCCTACCCATGGCTTTGAATACCTTGCCCAAGTGAATTACCGACCCCGCAAAAACACCGAGCTTTACCTCCGTTACCGAATACGGAATAAACCCCTGAACACACATGAAGCTGCTGGGCTTATCTACCCCGATGATGTGATCCGCCACAACCTTCGCTTCAACATCAGCCACGCCGTCACTCCAGTTTTTACGCTGCGCAACAGAGTTGAATATACTCACTACCATCAGGGTCAGCTGCAGGAAGAGGGGTTTGTCCTCTACCAGGATGTGCTCTTCCGAAACCCTGAAAGCCCTTGGGCCATCACCCTTCGGTATGCCCTCTTTGATACAGGGGGATATGATAGCCGCATCTATGTTTACGAGAACGACGTCCTGTACGCCTATTCCATCCCCTTCCTCTACCACCGCGGCAGCCGTGCCTACGCCTTGATCAGGTACCGCTTCAACCGACACTTCGACCTGTATGGCCGACTTGCGCGTACCTTTTATGCAAACCCCGCTCCTGCCACCACCGGGCCCGATGGCCTGGATGACAATACCAGGACGGAAATCAAGCTTCAGGTAAGGGCAAGGTTTTAGGGGCTAGTGTTTAGGGTTTAGGGCGTTAATTAATTTTATCCACAAATTCAGGCAAATTTTTTCAATGTAAATAAACACCTATCTAATCATAAATTTTCATCCTTCATTTTTCATCTTTCATTTTTCTTTTAACCATCCTCCTACCATGTTCGAATGATGTTCGTGTAAGGTTCGGGTGGGTACGAGCAGGGTCCTTCGCGGGGGGGGCTGAGGAGTTGGAAAAGAAAATGTTTTTTTCAAGGCTGTCCCTTCAGGGGAATTGAAAGCCATAATCGCCTAACTTTACAACGCCGGACGAAGGGATTAGCATCGTCCGGCCCCTATAAAAACAAAGACAAAACCATGGCAATCACCACATTATTGCCCAGGCCTGAGCTGGAGGCGGGCAGCAGGACCGGGCAGCAGTATGACAAACTCAGGGCGCTCGTGGCCGAGCTGGAGCGGCGGGGCCTGCCGGAGGAGCCTGCCCGGGCCGTCAACCGCAAGATCGAAACCCTGAACGGCCACGAGGGCACGGGTAAGGCCTTCGCGAGGCAGCTGCAAAAAGCCTGGAACGCGGTGCTGAAGGTGGTGAGGGAGGGGCCGGGCTGGGTGCCCCGCAACTATCACCGCAACACGTGGATGGCGCTGGGGCTGGCGGTGTTTGGCGTCCCCCTGGGGGTGACCTTCGGGCTGAGCCTGGGCAGCATGGCGTTCCTGGGCATCGGCTTCCCCATCGGGCTGGCCATCGGGCTGGCCCTCGGCGCAGGCCTCGACCAGAAAGCCGCCGAACAGGGCAAGCAGCTCGACGTGGATTATTAAGACGATGCCCTGCCCCGGGCACCGGAGGTTTTTTTGAACAGCCCGCGAAGCGGCGGGCGATTTTTTTTTGTTTATGACGGGGATCATGCCCGGATTTGGCGCCCCTAAAGAAAGCGTTATTTGATGAAATTCGCAAAAAATGGCCTGTTATCGATCGTCCTGTCGGGTCTTGTGTCCCTATCGGCAGGTTTTTGTCAGTCGGCCCCGGTGGCCTCAGCGGCGGGTGCTGAGTTTTCGGCGGGCGGTGGCCGGCGGGTCGGCGCGATAAGCGCCGGCGGACTTAACACCCCCGGCCAGGGCGCAGCATCCGACAGCCTCGTGAAGGACGATGCCGCGGGCGATGCCACGGCGGCGACAGCACGGTTCAGGCAGGGCCTGCGCGGGCTGATGGAGCTGGGTTATTTCGGCATCGGCGGGGGCAACTACGATGAGCTGAAGCTGGGCCTCTCGCTGGGTTACCAGTTCAATCAATTTTTCCTTGCCGGCATCGGTGCAGGCGCCAGGAAGAACCTGGAAAACAGCGGGGCGCTGACCTATCCGTTTTTTACCTTTCTCAGGGTTAGCTCGGTGGAGCAAAAGGTGACGCCCTATTTTATGATGGGGATGGGTAACTTTTTCAAACGTGAGGAAGCCCTGGAGGAAGGCGGCTTGTTTTTAAGCTCGACCCTGGGCGCAAAGCTGAACCTGTCGAAAAGAACCGCCATGTACCTGGGCCTTGGCATCGAGATCCAGAACGAGCGCTGGACCAGCAACAACTCTGCCGGATTGAACCTGGGGCTGATCTTCTGAGCCATCGCCCGCTCAGCCTCCGCATGATGCGGGCATCCTTCCACCCTGCCTGGCGCCTGACCCTTGACAAGCCTCGCAATGGCCACGGTTTCACTGATATTGATTAATTTTGTTTGAATGGCAATGGAAACCCCTCCCTTTCCATCCAATGAATTTTTACACGATACAATCAATAAAAATCAAACCGACCTACGATGCAAAAGATCCTGATCATCATCAACGACGCCCCTTACGGGACAGAGAAAGCCTATAACGCCTTGCGGATGGCGATGACCCTCCAGCGCGAACATCCGGAGGAGGCACAGGTAAGGATATTCCTCCTGGCCGATGCGGTCATGTGCGGACTGCCCAATCAAAACACCCCTGCCGGCTATTACAACATTGAGCGGATGCTTAAATCGGTGATCGTGAAAGGCGGCGAAGTGAAAAGCTGCGGCGGATGCTCAGAGGCCAGGGGCATCGACAAGCTGCCTTTTATTGATGGCGTAAAGCTGAGCAATATGAAAGAGTTTGCCCGGTGGACGGTGGAATGCGATAAGGTGCTGAGCTTTTAAGGATGAAAGAGAACCCCTTTGATCTTTTCAGCGGGGAATACGAGGACTGGTTCAGCGAAAACGCTGTAGCATTCCGGTCGGAGGTCCTTGCCCTGCGGCAGTTGATTCCGCAGGAAAAGCAAGGCCTGGAGATCGGTATTGGCAGTGGCATTTTCGCCAGGGAGCTCGGCATCCCCTGCGGGATAGACCCTTCGGAGAATATGCTAAGGCTGGCCAGGGAAAGGGGGCTGAATGTCATGCGGGGATATGCTGAGCAACTGCCCTATAAAGACCAGTCGTTCGATTATGCGGCTTTTATCACTTCCCTGTGTTTTATCAGCCATCCACGGAAATCCCTGCAGGAAGCCTTCCGCGTGATCAGGGACGGGGGCACGCTGGTGGTGGCCATCATCGATCGTGAGAGTGCCCTGGGAAGACGCCTTGAAGAGGAAAAGGCATCCAGTAAATTTTACAGGCAAGCCCGTTTCTATTCGGTGCCTGAAATGCTAAAGCTGATGATGCAGGCCAGTTTTGAGATCAGCAGGATTATTCAGACCCTCGCTGAGCCACCGGGAGAGGTTCCTGAAAAACCCATCAAAGGTTATGGAAAAGGAGGATTCGTGGTAATCGAAGCCATAAAGATTCGCAGGCGGCCAATGACCCCTGGCAACCACCCGTAGCTCGCTGAAAATCAAATATTTTAATACTACAGACAAGGAAGCTGCAGGTAAAATCACAGGCAGCAAAGGCCTGATTTTTCAGGAGAGGACCCGGGAACTATTCAAGCCACTGGTTGATAAAAAAATAACAAGCCACCGGAATTTAGGCATCAATGCTAGCGTAAAATTTCTATTTTTGTCCTTTGCAAATTTTTACTAACCAAATAAAAAGAGACAATGCAACGACAAAAATTACTGAATGAGTCGAAGGCCGTTCGCTGGCTGGTGCTTGTTCTGGTGAGCAGTTTAATGTTCTCCACCTATTATTTCCAGGACTTTTTCTCGCCCCTGCGCGACCTGATGGAAAGTGACCTGGGCATCAACAGTGAGGAGTTTGGCCGGATCATTGGGCTTACCACCATTGCCAACATGTTTGGTATGATCATCATAGGAGGTATCATCCTCGACAAATGGGGCATCCGCCTGGCGGGGCTTGCCTTTGGCGGGCTGGCCACCCTGGGAGCAGCCATCACCGCCCTGGCTTCCATGGGGGTGTTTGGCGATGATAAATCCACAGTGCTGACCTTTATGATCATCGGCCGCATCCTGTTCGGCTCGGGCCTGGAGGTAGTGTGTGTTGTTGCCACGCGTACCATCGTGAAATGGTTTAAGGGCTATGAACTGGCCCTGGCCATGGCCATTAATATGGGCTTTGGACGACTGGGCTCAGCCCTGGCCATTGCCATCTCGCTCGACATCGCAGGGCTGAAGGTTTCGCCCGCCGTAGTTTTTGCCGCCGCACTCATTGGCATCTCGCTCATCTTCTTTGTGATCTACATGTTCTTCGACATCAAGCTCGACAAACAAGTGAAAGCCAACAAGGCTGCCGATCTGGCAAGAAAAGACGTGGAACTGGCTGCAGGAGCCGTAATGGAAAAAGAAGAGGCTGCCGACGAGGATTTCAAATTTGCTGACCTTGTGAAACTGGTCACCAATAAGTCGTTCATTTACATTGCCCTTTTGTGCGTGGCCTTTTATTCGGCCGTATTTCCCTTCATACAGTATGCGCCCGACCTGCTTGTCAACAAGTTTGGCTTTAGCTATTACCTGCCCGAGGGTGCTGCCGTGGTAGTAGCCGGCAGCGAAGCCCTCGGAAGCTCGCTTGTATACGTCATCATTTTCATCTTTGCCCTCTCGGTCACCCTGATTCCCAACGGGATGAAGACCACCTCAGGGAAGCGGCTCTCGCTGATCACCATCCTGGCCGTATTTGCCGTGATCGTTTATCTGGTGCGCGACACCCTGGGCATCTGGCTTCACAACGGGCCCAAGACCGCCTCGCTGATCCCCCTGGGAACAATCATATTCACGCCGATCTTCGGCAGCTATGTTGACCGCAAGGGCAAGGCAGCTTCGCTGATGATACTGGGGTCCTTGCTGCTGATCTTCGCCCACCTCTCGCTTTCCATTTTCCAGTCGAAGTTCCTTGCCTATGGCGGGCTCCTCAGCCTGGGCATTGCCTTCTCGCTGGTACCGGCAGCCATGTGGCCTTCGGTGGCCAAGATCGTCCCCGAGAACCGCCTGGGAACGGCTTACGCCACCATGTTTACGGTGCAGAACTGGGGCCTGGGTGCCTTCTTCTGGGGCATCGGAGCCCTGCTTTATAAAGTGAATCCAGCCGTAGTCAGCGCCATTGCGGAGACCCGTGAACGCCTCCTGGCTACAGGATTGACAGGAGGAGAGGTTGCCGACCAGATCAAGGTATTGCAACTGGAGGGTACCCTCCCCTATTATGACTATACGTGGCCGATCCTGATGCTGGTCGTATGTGGGGTCATCTCCATTTTCCTGGCCTTCAAACTCAGGCAAGCCGACAAAGAACAAGGCTATGGCCTGGAGCTTCCTTCTAACGGATAATATTACACATACCCCTTTCGGGGAAAAAGAAAGAGGCGGTCCGGAATGGATCGCCTCTTCTTTTATCATCGCTCGACGCTCATTTTTTATTTCTCCTGCAAGACCTTGCTTAGCTTTATCCCCATGGCCGTATAGGTG
>JAAYLH010000111.1 GCA_012521995.1 Bacteroidales bacterium
AGCTGGCCCTGATTGCCAAAGCCCTTAGTCATCCTGCAAGGGTTTATATTTTGAAAAAACTTTCGGGGATGAATTCGTGCTGTTACAGCGGCGACCTTGTCGATGAGTTGCCCATTGGCCGCTCCACCCTGTCACAACACCTCAAGGAGTTGAAATACGCTGGTCTGATCCAGGGGGAAACTGAACCTCCATTTATCAAATATTGCCTGAACCGGGAAAACTGGAATCTTGCCCGGGAAAACTTTCGTAAGCTTTTTGAAGATTGATAAGACCCCAAACCACTTAACCCTTTAAATACAATGAAAAAACTATTGGTTTTGTTTTTTGCTGCAATTATGCTGTCAGCTTGCCAGACCGGCCAAAAGCCTGAAAGCAAGGAATCCGGTGAACAGGATCTGCTCAGCCAGGCCGATGTCACAGTATTTTATTTCCACGGTAAACAACGTTGTGTGACCTGCCTGACCGTTCAGGAAGTTACCCAGCAGGCTATGATTGAGCGGTTTGCCAAAAACAAGGATGTGCAGTTTGTTGAGATTGACTTTTCCATACCTGAAAATGAGCCCCTGGCCGAAAAGTATGAGATCGTTTTCAGCAGCCTGATTGTTGCAACCCCCGAATCTTATGTTGATATTACCGAACAGGCCTTCGACCTGGCCATGTCAAAACCTGAAGAGCTTAAAGACCTCATTGAAAAAGAAGTAAAAACCCTCTTGAATTAGTATGGAGCTTCTCAGGCAACTGGCTTCCAGTACCGAACTGCCCTTTATCTCTGCATTCCTGCTGGGGTTAATGACGGCTGTGAGCCCTTGTCCACTGGCCACCAATATCTCTGCCATAGGGTTTATAAGCAAAGACCTGGAGGATCGCCGCCGGGTATTTCTCAATGGAGTATATTACACCCTTGGAAGGGCCGTTAGTTACTCAGTGCTGGGAGCCATCCTGATCTTTATACTAAAGCAGGGCGCCAGCACCTACAGGGTTCAAAAGCTGGTTAGCGTTTATGGCGAACGCATCATCGGCCCCTTGCTCATCCTGATTGGCCTGTTTCTGCTGGGGGTCTTTAAGCTGAATTTTTCCTTCCTGGGAAAACTATCCTCTTCCATGGAGAACCGGGCCAAAAAGGGTTCGCCCTGGAGCGCCCTTTTGCTGGGGGTGGTGTTTGCCCTGGCTTTTTGCCCTTATAGTGGGATCCTTTATTTTGGCGGCCTGATACCCCTGGCTGCTTCTTCCACCGCAGGATACTTACTGCCCCTGGTATTTGCCGTAGCAACCGGCCTGCCGGTCATTGTCTTTGCCTGGATACTGGCCTTCAGCGTTTCGAAAATGTCAGCAGTTTATAACAAGGTTAAAACTGTGGAGTTTTGGTTCCGCAAAGTCATAGCCATAATCTTTATTGGTGTTGGCTTGTATTATTGCTGGATCGTTTTCCTGAAATAATTTCCCTTTCCCCTCCATGCGTTAGGAGGGGCGATTTAATATTATACGTGTAATGGAAGTCAGAAAAGAATTTAAGATACTGATCATCATGGTGGCCGTTTTCCTGGGGCTATTCTTCCTGCCTCTTGAAAGCCAGGTATTTAATACCGCCATCGATGCCACCTTCGATCTTTCGCGCTGGTATGCCCGTGAGCACGTGATCCTTTGCCTGCTGCCCGCCTTTTTGATCGCCGGGGTCATTTCCGTATTTGTAAGCCAGGCCTCTGTCATTAAGTATTTTGGTGCACGAGCCAAAAAATGGGTTGCCTACACCGTGGCGGCCGTGTCGGGCACCATCCTGGCCGTCTGCTCCTGCACCATCC
>JAAYLH010000112.1 GCA_012521995.1 Bacteroidales bacterium
CAACCCGCATTCTGCAACCATTGCCATTAGGGGTACCCAGGAAACCGTTTTCCCGTTTGGACTGGTCAGTATTTTGAATAATCATACCGTCACCGTTAATGCAAACCAAACGGCCAGTAATGTGACCGTTGAACTGGGTGGCGTGCTTACGGTGAACAGTGGCAACTCCCTGAGCATTGCCGAAAATGCAAAACTTATCCTGGCCGGACAGGCTAACATCAGCGGCACCTTAAGCATTGCCGATGCCAGCACCGAAGGCCTGGTGATTGAAGACGGCGGGTCTCTCATCGGCAATGTGTCGCGGGCGGCCACCCTTAACCGCAACCTGTCCCTGGCAAACTGGCATACCATTTCATCACCCCTCAGCGGCATGACCATCCTGGGCTCGGAATTCGCTCCCTGGAACGGCTCCGTGTTGGATCCCGGCTACGACTTCTATTTCTTTGATGAAGGCGTAGCCTTCAATGTTGATAACTGGTACCCCTGGATCAATCTCCGCCATTCGGGATCTGTTCCCAATGCCAGCTTTGAAACACAGTTCGTCGCTGCCAAGGGTTACCTGGTCTATTACACCAGCTCTCCGGCTGATGGATCATTCTCCTTTAAAGGCAACCTCAATGCCGGCGATAAGTCCATCCCACTGGGGCTCACCCCGGCAAATCCCGCAAGCATTGAAGGATGGAACCTCATTGGAAACCCATTCCCCTCGGGCTTCGACTGGGCGGCTGCCATGGCCGATAATACCACTGCCACCGAAGACGTGTTTGCTTATGTCTGCGATGACAGCATCGACCAGTATGATCCGGTGGAAGACTTTGTGGCACCCAACCAGGGGTTCTTCGTGAAAGCCGAAGCCGAAGTTGGTTTCTCCTTTAAGGACCAGTTCCGCGCCCACGGCGGCACTTTCCTCAAAAACAATACCCCGGCTGATGTACTTTCCTTTGAGCTAAACCATGCCAACGGCAGCGACATGGCCTCCCTGCGCCTCAAAGAAGGCACAGCCTTTGAACGCGACCGCCAGGATGCCCTGAAGCTATACAGTTTCTCGCCCGGTATGCCCCAACTGTACTTCTTCACCAGCGATCAGGTAAAGGTGGCCATCAGCAGCGTGCCTGAAATTAACAGCGAGACAAGTTTCAGCCTTGGCCTCAGCACACCGGTGGCGGGCGAATACACCCTCTCGGTAAACGAGCTCAGCGGCATGTTCCAGTCCGAACCCATCTTCCTGCGCGACCTGCTCACAGGGGCAGAACAAAACCTGCAGCAAACCCCCGAATATACTTTCCAGGCACAGGAGGGCACAGACCAGGAGCGCTTCATCATCACCTTTGCACAGACCACCCATGTGCCTGTCACCGGCGAGAGCCTGGTAAACATATACACCTGGGGACAAACCCTGTACGTTAACTTCAGCGAAGAAGGCGCAAACCGCCTGCTGCAGCTATACGACCTGGGCGGACGACTGGTGTTCAGCCAAACCCTTGACCACGGTACCAGCCATGCCCTCCAGATGAAACTGGAGCAGGGCATGTACCTGGTCAGGATTCAAAGCCCCAAAAGCGTTACTACCAAAAGGGTGTTTGTCAGGTAAGGAAGAAAAAACTCCTGATTGATGAAATTATTTATATCTTTGACAGTTAAAACATAACCGCATGAAACGAATGATCTCCCGAATGGCATTATTGGCCATGCTGATATTTTCCTCTCAGGGACTTTTCGGACAAGGCCCCCCCCAGCCTCCCTCACCGGGTCAGGAAGGTAACCAACCTTTTAAGCCCGCTCCCCTGGGCAGTGGCCTGGGCATCCTTGTGGCCCTGGGACTGGCCTACGGTGGGAAGAAGGTTTACGACGCCCGCAAGGACTTCCGCGGGTAGCTTTTCTTAAAAACCGTTCAAAACCCTCACCTGTACCGAGCTATGGGTGGGGGTTTTTTTGTGA